>NZ_JBSGZD010000072.1:0-30630 GCF_053610825.1 Streptomyces sp. NPDC054863
ACTTTTCCCTGGTTGTCCACAGGGGGTTGGAGCGCCGCATCGACAACGGCGTTACGGTCGTGGGGAATTGAATTCGGGGCCGCGACAAGCGGCTCCTGGTGCGGTACGGAGCGGGGGAGGCGGCACGCGATGAGCGAGGCCGGAAACGGAGCGGGGACCGGACGGATTCCAGTGGTGGAGGGCTTCGCACGGCGGGCCGTCCCGGGTGCGAGGAAACCGGGTGACGGGAAGCCGGGTGACGGGAAGCCGGGCGTGGAAGATTCGGGCGCGGGCAGGCCGGAGGCCGGACAATCCGTGTCGCGCAAGCAGGAGGGCAAGGCGTTGCGGGCCAGGGCGCCGCGCGGGGCGCACAGCGCGCTGGTGCTCGACGCGGGACGCCCGGACGCGGTGCGGGCCGTCGAGGAGTCCGGCCGGGGACGAGTCGCCTCCCTGACACCCCTGCGGGTGGGACGGATGGCCGCCACCCCCTTCTCCTTCCTGCGCGGCGCCGCCGGACTGATGGCGTACGACCTGGCGGGCACACCCGTCAGTGGGATCGGTGCGCAGATATGCGGCGACGCACACGCCGCGAACTTCGGGCTCTACGGGGACGCCAGAGGCCGCCTCGTCATCGACCTGAACGACTTCGACGAGACCGTCGTCGGACCGTGGGAATGGGACGTCAAACGGCTCGCGACATCGCTGGTGCTGGCAGGACGCGAGGCAGGGGCCGACGAGGACACCTGCCGGCAAGGGGCGTTCGACGCGGTGGGCGCCTACCGGCGGACCATGCGTCTGATGGCGAAAATGCCCGCCGCCGACGCCTGGAACGCGATAGCCGACGAGGAACTCGTCTCCCACACCGACGCCCGCGACCTGCTCGGCACCCTGGAGAAGGTCTCGGAGAAGGCCCGCAGGAACACCAGCGCCCGCTTCGCCGCCCGGTCCACGGAACGGGCCGAGGACGGCAGCCGCCGCTTCGTGGACGCACCGCCGGTACTGCGCAGGGTGCCCGACGCCGAAGCGGCGGCCGTGGCCTCGGCACTGGGCGAGTACCTGGGCACCGTCGCGCAGGACCGGCTGCCGCTGCTCGCCCGGTACGCGATACACGACGTGGCGTTCCGGGTGGTCGGCACCGGCAGCGTAGGCACCCGGTCGTACGTGGTGCTGCTGCTCGACCACCGGGGCGAACCGTTGGTGCTCCAGGTGAAGGAGGCCCGGGCATCGGCGCTGGCCCCGTACCTCCCGAAGGCCGGGTTCGCGATACCCGGGCCGGACCACGAGGGCCGGCGGGTGGTGCTCGGACAGAAACGCATGCAGGTGGTCAGCGACATCCTGCTCGGCTGGTGCACGGTCGACGGGCTGCCGTTCCAGGTACGTCAGTTCAGGAACAGGAAGGGGAGTGTGGACCCGGCGGCACTGGAAGCCGGCCAGGTCGACGACTACGGGCGGATGACCGGCGCCCTCCTCGCCCGCGCCCACGCGCACAGCGCCGACCCGGAGGTCGTCGCCGGGTACTGCGGGAAGAACGAGGAGCTCGACGCAGCCGTCGCCGACTTCGCCGTGGCCTACGCGGACCGCACGGAGGCCGACCACGCGGTCCTCGTGACCGCGGTCAAGAACGGGCGGATCGCGGCGGAGACGGGGGTGTGAGGGGGCGGGGCCCGGGGTGGGGCTGAGGGTGGGGCGGGGTGGGGGCTGGGGGGGGGAGGGGGAGCCCCCCAGAGTGGCTGGGACCGTAGGCTGGACAGGTGACTCAGGATGCCGCCGGGGGACCGGCTACCCCCAAGGAAGACGTACCGCCCGCCGATGGTGCGGCCGGTGAGCGGCCCGAGGCGCGGCTGGAGAAGGCGGTGGGGGCTGCCGAGCAGGCGCTGATCGAGTTCGAGATCGCGGTGGACACCTTCCGGATCGAGGTCGAGAACTTCTCCCGCCTGCACCACCAGAAGCTCGGCCCGATGTACACGCGGCTCGACGAGCTGGATGCGCAGATCGCGGAGGCGCGCGCCCGGAAGACCGGGGACCCTGCGGACCTGGTGAAGGCGCAGGAGGCGCGGGCGCTGGTCATGCCGATGCCGGGTGTGGAGGAGCTGTTCCACGACTGGATGGACTCCGACGGGCTGTCGCCCGAGGCCGCCGCGATGCTGACCGAGCAGCCGGTGCGTCCGCCGGAGCGGGTGCGGCCCAGCGAGGAGGCCCGGAAGGTGTACCGCGAGCTGGTCCGCAAGGCGCACCCCGACCTGGCGCGCGAGGAGGCGGAACAGGCCCGGCGCGAGGAGTTCATCAGCCGGGTGAACGCCGCCTACGCACGCGGTGACGAGGCGCGGCTGCGGGAGCTCGCCGAGGAGTGGGCGGCCGGTCCGGTGCCCGAGGTGCGGCGCAGCGAGAGCGAGGAGCTGTACGCGCGGCTGGAGTGGCTGTCGCAGCGCAAGGAGCTCCTGACGCTCGTCGCCCGTGACCTGGAGGAGAGCGCCATCGGGTCGATGCTGCGGATGGCGCCGGACGACCCCGACCGGCTGCTGGAGGAGATCGCCGAGCAGTTGCTGGCGCAGGTCTCCGAGCGGGAGGGCGAGCTGGCCCGGTGGGTGCAGTAGCGTTCCTGGACGGTTGTGGCGGTGCTGCCGCCGCGGCCGGTGTGATGGAACTGATCGAGTGTGTACGAGAGAAGGCCTGACCCATGAATTTCGCCTCCATGCCCTCGGTGGACGCCGCGTCGGTACCGGCCGACGGTCTGGTGCTGGACGTCCGGGAGGCCGACGAGTGGGCGGCCGGGCACGTCGAGGGTGCGCTGCATGTGCCGATGAGTGACTTCGTCGCCCGGTTCGGCGAGGTCACCGAGGCGGTCGCGGACGGCCGTCGCGCCCATGTGATGTGCCGGGTCGGCGGGCGGTCCGCGCAGGTCACGCAGTACCTGGTGCAGCAGGGCATCGACGCGGTGAACATCGAGGGCGGGATGCTCGCCTGGGACGGCGCCGGCCGGCCGATGGTTGCCGACGGCGGCGCCCCCGCATTCGTACTCTGAGAGGCCTGAGAGTTTCCAGGAGCCTGAGGGCTTTCAGGGGCCTGAGGGCTTTCAGGGGCCTGAGGGCTTTCAGAGGCTCGGGCGGTTCCTGGTCGTGGGTCCTAGCCCAGCGGGTGGGTGGCCAGTAGGTCGCCCAGGGTTTCCTCGTGGGCGGCGGCCGGGCCGAGGGAGAGCTCCAGCTGTTTGGCCCAGGCGTGGTAGCGGTGCAGCGGGTAGTCGGTGTCGGCGCCGAAGCCGCCGTGCAGGTGCTGGGCCGTCTGGACGGTGCGGCGTACGCCGTCGGACGCCCAGATTTTGGCGACCGCGACGTCCCCGGCGAGGGGCAGTGCTCCGCCCGCGTCCGTGCTGAGGCGCCAGGCGGCCTGCCAGAGGGTGGCTTCCATGGCGCGCAGGTCGATGTAGCGGTCGGCGGCCTGGACGGCCACCGCCTGGAACGTGGCGACGGGGAAGCCGAACTGCTCGCGCTGCGAGGTGTATTCGGCGGACATCGCGAGGACGCGTTCGCCGATACCGAGGGCCTGGGCGCAGGTGCCGGTGGTGAGCAGGGCCTGCAGCCACTCCCAGGCGGCCCCGTCGATGATCATCTCGTGGGGTGCGGTGCGTGCGGCGTCCAGGCGTACCTCGGCGAGGAGTTCGCCGCTGGTGGAGACCTGGTCGGTGAGTGTGACGCCGGTACGGTCGCGGGGGATCAGGGCGAGTACGGTGCGGCCCTCGCCGGTGTGGGCGGGCACCGCGATCCGGTCGGCGTGCTGTGCCCACGGCACGGCGGTCTGTATGCCGTCCAGGACCCAATCGCCGTTGTCCAAGTGCCTTGCGGTGACGGCGAGTTGGGCCGGGTCGTGTCCGGTGCGGCCGTGGGCGGCGGCCGTCAGGACCAGCTCTCCGCGCCCCACCCGTGGCAGGAGGCCTTCGGCCAGTTCCTGTGCTCCGTACCGCTGTACGGCCAGGGCGACCGCGCTCGTCTCCAGCAGGGGGACCCGGGCGAGGACCTTCGCGGATTCCCGCAGGACGAGGCACAGGGCGATCGGGTCCAGGCCCGCGCCGCCGTGCGCCGGGTCCAGCAGCAGGCTCAGCAGGTCGGCGCCCGCGAGCTTTGCCCACAGGGGGCGGTCGAAGTCGTCGGCGACGGCGCCCGGGGTGAGTGCCGGGCTCGGTACCGCGTCGGGCGCAGACCCGGCGAAGACGGCCTGTGCCGCTTCGGTGGCCGCCTGCTGCTCCTCGGTGAAGGTGAAGTCCACTGCCTGCCCTCCCGTACCCGTGCACACACTGACGTCTGACGGTGCGCCAAGATAGAACACGTTCTACGGGAAGGGAATGGTGGCGCGGGCACGGAACCCGTCGTTCGGGCTTTCAGCGGTCGAAGTCCAACTCCACTTCCCCGGTTGCCGGATGGGACTGGCAGGCCAGTACGTACCCCGCGTCGGTCTCCTCCGCCTCCAGCGCGTAGTTGCGGTCCATCCGCACTTCGCCCCGCACCAGGAACGCCCGGCACGTCCCGCACACCCCGCCCTTGCAGGCGTACGGCGCGTCCGCGCGGGCCCGCAGCACCGTCTCCAGCAGCGATTCGCCGTCCTGGACCGGCCAGGTGCCGGACCTGCCGTCAAGCGTCGCGGTCAGCGTGCCGCCCACGGCGGCGGGGACGGTCGCGGCCGGAGCGGCGGAAGCGGGGCCGTCGTCGACGTGGAAGATCTCCTCGTGGATGCGGTCCCGGGCGACCCCGAGCCCGCGCAGTGCCCGCTCGGCGCCCTGCACCAGGCCCAGTGGCCCGCACAGGTACCAGCCGTCGATCTCCTCGACCGGCAGCAGCGACGGGAGGAGTCCCGTCAGTCTTTCCTCGTCGAGCCGCCCGGACGGCAGCCCCGACTGCTGCTCCTCCCGCGAGAGTGCGGTGACCAGCTGGAACCGGTCGGGGAAGCGGTCCTTGAGGTCGGCGATCTCCTCCAGGAACATCGTCGACGCCGCTGTCCGGTCGCTGCGGACCAGGCAGAACCGGGCGTCCGGGCGCCGGGCGAGCAGTGTCGCCGCGATGGAGAGGACCGGGGTGATGCCACTGCCGCCGACGACCGCCGCGAAGTGCCCGTCGCGCGGCTCCAGCGTGAACCGGCCCGTCGGCGGCATTGCCTCGACGGTGTCCCCGACCAGCAGTTCCTTCAGTGCGTACGTCGAGTAGGCGCCGCCGTCGACGAGGCGGATGCCGACCCGGAGCACCGGTTCTGCGGGGGCGACGGCGGCGGGTGCGCAGATCGAGTACGTGCGCCGGATCTCCTGCCCGTCCACGATGCGCCGCAGTGCCAGGTGCTGCCCGGGGACGTGCCGGAAGGTCTCGCGCAGTTCGGGCGGTACGGCGAGGGTGACGGCCACCGCATCGTCGGTGAGCCGCTCGATGTCCCGGACCCGGAGCGGGTGGAACGGCATCTACAGCTCCTTGAAGTGGTCGAAGGGTTCGCGGCAGGACACGCAGCGGCGCAGTGCCTTGCACGCGGTGGAGGAGAACCGGCTGAGCAGTTCGGTGTCGATGGATCCGCAGTGCGGGCAGCGGATGGCGAGGGACAGGGGTATCGGCTCCGAAGGGGCGCCGCCGACCTCGCGGGTCGTGCGCGGTGGTGCGATCCCGAACTCGGCGAGCTTGCGCCGCCCTTCGGTGCTGATGTCGTCCGTGGACCAGGCCGGGGCGAGGACGGTGCGGACCGTCACCTCGGTCATGCCGCCGTTTTCGTGGAGTATCCGCTCGATGTCCGCCGACATTGCCTCGATGGCAGGGCAGCCGGTGTAGGTGGGGGTCAGTTCGACCTCGACCCGGCCGGGCCCGCAGACGTGGACGGCGCGCAGCACGCCCAGTTCTGCCAGGGTGAGGACGGGCAGTTCGGGGTCGGGGACCGAGCCGGCCAGGCGCCGCAGCTCCGCCTCCAGCGCGGTCTCCTGCTGTACTCCGCCGGTCACCATGTCGCCCCCGGGTGGCTGCGGTGCAGGTGCTGCATTTCGGCGAGCATCCGGCCGAACGGCTCGGTGTGCAGGCCCTGCCGTCCGGCGCCCGCGGCCCACCCTCCGGTGCGCGGCGTCTGGGGCACGGTCAGTGTGGCCCGCTCGACGACGTCCGTGACGGAGGCCAGCCAGTCGGCCTCCAGCGCCTTTTCGTCGACTTCTTCCAGGCCTTCGACGGGCTGGAACGGCTCGCCGGTGAACCGCCACAGTGCGTCCACCGCCCGCTGCATCCGCCCGTGGCTCTCGGGCGTGCCGTCGCCCAGGCGCAGCGTCCACTGTTCGGCGTGATCGCGGTGGTACGCCGTCTCTTTGACGGCCTTCGCCGCGAGGGGTGCGAACTCGCTTTCGCCGGTGGCCAGTTGTCCGAACAGGAGGTGCTGGTAGGTGGAGAAGTAGAGCTGCCGGGCGAGGGTGTGGGCGAAGTCGCCGTTCGGCTGCTCGACGAGCTGGAGGTTGCGGAAGGAGCGCTCTTCGCGGAGGTAGGCCAGCTCGTCCTCGTCGCCGGTGAGGGAGAGCAGGATGCGGGCCTGGCCGAGGAGGTCCAGTGCGATGTTGGCGAGGGCGACCTCCTCCTCCAGTACGGGGGCGTGGCCCGCCCACTCCCCCAGCCGGTGGGAGAGGATCAGTGCGTCGTCGCCCAGTGCCAGGGCTGCCGTCCGGGAGGTCGCTGCCGCGGTCACAGGTGCTTCACCCCGTCCGGGATCGCGTAGAAGGTGGGGTGGCGGTAGGGCTTGTCGCCGGCCGGTTCGAAGAAGGAGTCCTTCTCGTCGGGTGAGGACGCGGTGATCTCCGTGGACGGCACCACCCAGATCGAGACGCCCTCGGACCTGCGGGTGTAGAGGTCACGGGCGTTGCGCAGTGCCATTTCGGCGTCCGGGGCGTGCAGGCTGCCCGCGTGGGTGTGGGACAGCCCGCGGCGGGAGCGCACGAACACCTCCCACAGTGGCCAGTCGTGGTTGCTGCCGGTGGCGGTCATGCCGCTTCCCCCTTGTGCTTGCCGTGCTGACGGTGCTTGTTCGCGTAGGCCGCCGCCGCGTCGCGGACCCAGGCGCCCTCTTCGTGCGCCCGGCGGCGCTGGGTGATCCGCTGGTCGTTGCAGGGGCCGTTGCCCTTGAGCACCGCCCGGAACTCGGCCCAGTCGATGGCGCCGGAGTCGTAGTGGCCGCGCTCCTCGTTCCACCGGAGGTCGGGGTCCGGGAGGGTGAGGCCGAGGGACTCGGCCTGCGGGACGGCGATGTCGATGAAGCGCTGGCGCAGTTCGTCGTTGGAGTGGCGCTTGATCTTCCACTCCATGGACTGCGCGGAGTGCGCGGACTCGTCGTCGGGCGGGCCGAACATCATCAGCGACGGCCACCACCACCGGTCCACCGCGTCCTGGGCCATCGCGTGCTGCTCCGGGGTGCCCTGGGAGAGGGCGAGCAGCGACTCGTACCCCTGGCGCTGGTGGAAGGACTCCTCCTTGCAGATGCGGACCATGGCGCGGGCGTAGGGCCCGTAGGAGCAGCGGCAGATCGGGACCTGGTTGGTGATCGCGGCGCCGTCCACCAGCCAGCCGATCGCGCCGACGTCGGCCCAGGTCAGGGTCGGGTAGTTGAAGATCGACGAGTATTTCTGGCGGCCGGAGTGGAGCTTGTCGAGGAGCTCTTCGCGGCTGGTGCCCAGGGTCTCGGCGGCGCTGTAGAGGTAGAGGCCGTGGCCGGCTTCGTCCTGCACCTTGGCCATCAGGATGGCCTTGCGGCGCAGCGAGGGCGCGCGGGTGATCCAGTTGGCCTCGGGCTGCATGCCGATGATCTCGGAGTGGGCGTGCTGCGCCATCTGGCGGACCAGGGTGGCGCGGTATGCGTCGGGCATCCAGTCGCGCGGTTCGATCCGCTCGTCGGCGGCGACGGCCGCGTCGAATGCCGTCTGATGTGCCGATTCCGTCCCCGGCGGGGTCTGCTCTGCCGTCACTGTCGTCATCCTGGCCCCCTGTGCCACCTACCGACCGATCGTTCGGTTCATTGACTTCAATGGTGGGGCGGTGGCCCGTAGGGTGTCAACCTCTGTGGATAACTGGCCGACAGGTGCTGATCGGGGCGGGATGGATTCGTACGACGACAAGGCCGGGATCGCCGGGCTGTCCTTCCGGTCCCAGGTCGTCGCGGCGCTCGCGCTCGCGCTGGTCGCAGTGACCGCCCTCGTCCACCTCGGCATGGTCTTCCTGCACGTCAGCCCGTCGAACACGGTCAGCAAGGAGAACAGCGCGGCGGTGGACGCCTGGATCAACCCCGAGTTCGAGCAGAACTGGAAGCTCTTCGCGCCCAATCCGCTCCAGCAGAACATCGCCGTCCAGTCCCGCGCCCAGATCCGGACCAAGAGCGGCCAGTGGCGCACCACCGAGTGGATCGACTTCTCCGCCAAGGACGCCGAGGAGATCCGCAGCGGCCTGCTGCCCAGCCACACCGTCCAGAACGAACTGCGCCGCGGCTGGGACTTCTACACCGGCTGGCACGACGAGAACAACCGGTCGCTGGGCATGCGCGGCGATCTTGCCGAGCGCTACGTCCGGCGCATCGTGCTGGAGCGGATGTCCGCCCTCGACATGGGCGGCGCCGTCGTCCGCATCCAGGTCCGCTCGCGCACGACCTGGGTGAAGCCGCCGCCCTGGAGCACGGAGAAGGTGGCCACCACACCCACGTACCGGGTGCTGCCCTGGTGGACGGTGACGCCGCGCGACCTCACGAAGGTCGCACAAGAGGCAGGAGTGACCAAGTGAGCAGCCTGATCCCGGGCCTGCGAGCCCTTCGGCAGGGCCTGCACAAGGGCGTCCAGTACGTCACGTCGGCCGCTCTCGGCCCGTACCAGACGGCGGTCGTCCGCATCGGGTTCGCCGGTACCTGGCTGCTCTTCCTGCTGCGCGAGCTTCCCCACCGGCACGAGCTGTACGGGCCCGAGGGGCCGTGGAGTTGGGGCATGGCGCAGCAGATCATCGCCGACAACAAGGCGTTCTCGGCGCTGATGTGGACGGACGGCACGCTGTGGTTCGAGTTCGTCTACCTCCTGGCGATGGTGTCGAGCGTGCTGCTGCTGATCGGCTGGCGCACCCGCACGACGTCCGTCCTGTTCATGATCGGCGTGCTGTCCCTGCTGAACCGCAGCGTCTTCATGGGCGACGGCGGCGACAACGTCATTCATCTGATGGCGATGTACCTGGTGCTCACCCGGTGCGGACAGGTGTGGTCGCTGGACGCGCGCAGGGTGCGGGCGGCGGGCGGTGCCGTCGCCGCTGTCGTACGCGACCGGGTGGGCCCCGCCCTGTGGACGGTGCTCGGCGTCGCCCTTGCGGTGGTGACGTACGCGGGTGTCGTGAGCTGGGGCTGGCTGCTGATCTTCTGGACGTTGCTGCTGGTCCACGCCCTGTGGTGGGCGGTGTGCAGGTACGCGGACGGTGAGCCGCGGCTGCTCATGAATGTCCTGACGAACCTCGTGCACAATGCGGGGCTCCTCGTCATCATGGTCGAGGTCTGTTTCGTCTACGCGACGGCCGGCTGGTACAAGGTGCAGGGCTCGCGCTGGCAGGACGGCACCGCGATCTACTACCCCCTGCACCTGGACTACTTCACGCCCTGGCCGGAGCTGTCCGCGCTGTTCGCCTCCAGCGGCACGATGGTGATGCTGGTGACGTACGGAACGGTGATCGTGCAGGTCGCGTTCCCGTTCACGCTGTTCAACAGGCGCGTGAAGAACATCCTGCTGGCGCTGATGATCGTGGAGCACGCGAGCATCGCGGTGCTGCTCGGGCTGCCGTTCTTCTCGCTGGCGATGATCGCCGCGGACGCGGTGTTCCTGCCGACGGTGTTCCTGGTGTGGCTGGGCGGGCGTGCGGGGCGGGTGCGGGACTGGGTGCTGCCCCCGCGCAAGGCCGTGCAGCTGCGTCGTGAGGCTGCCGATGAGCCCCGTACGCTCGTGGGGTGAGCAGCGAGAACACCCCTCAGCCCGGTCCCGTCGAGCCTCGGCCCGGCCCCGTCGAGCCGGTTCAGTACGACGACGGCTTCGGTGACGGGATCGGCGTCGGCCCGCACCCCGAGCCGTGGCCGGAGGGCGAGCGGTACGACCCTGAGCTGCTCGCGCACGGCGACCGGCGCAATGTCGTCGACCCGTACCGGTACTGGACGCGTGAGGCGATCGTCGCGGACCTGGACACCAGGCGGCACGGCTTCCACGTGGCCGTGGAGAACTGGGGCCACGACTTCAACATCGGGTCGGTGGTGCGGACCGCGAACGCGTTCCTCGCGAAGGAGATCCACATCGTGGGCCGACGGCGCTGGAACCGGCGCGGGGCGATGGTCACCGACCGCTACCAGCACGTCCGCCATCACCCCGACACCGAGTCGCTGACCGCGTGGGCGGCGGCCGAGGACCTCCCGATCATCGGGATCGACAACCTGCCGGGGGCGGTGCCCCTGGAGCGGACCGTGCTGCCCGAGCGGTGCGTGCTGCTGTTCGGGCAGGAGGGGCCGGGGCTGACGGAAGAGGCACGGGCGCACGCGTCGATGGTGTGCTCGATCGCGCAGTTCGGATCGACGCGGTCGATCAACGCGGGGGCGGCGGCGGCCATCGCGATGCATGCGTGGGTACAGCGGTACGCGGAGGTGCCGGAGCCGTCGTAGGGCCTTCGAATACCCGTCCTCGCGTAAGTGTGACTTTCGGACGGGTGTGTCGTTTACGTCTTCGAGCGGAGCGTCGATCCTGGTTGCGGCAGAAGTGGTGAAGCCGCGCACGTAGAGCTGGCCTGAGCGCTGACCTTGGACAAGGTCATGTGAACGTCTCTGTCACCGCCCGTAGCTGGTTCCTGCACCGAGGGGTGGTTCGCCGTATTCCTGCGAGCCCCTGGAGGGGCACAGCCATGTACACGGAACAAGCGCTGCTGGACGCACGCGAGGTGCGCGCGACCCTGGCACACCGGACGGACGCCCTCGACGAGGTGAAGCGGCTGCCGCTGCTGCCCGACGGCGCCCATGTCACCGCGACGCTGCTCGCCGACTACTTCGAGGTCGACGCGGTGGTGCTGCGGCGGGTGGTGCGCAAGCATGCCGGGGAGCTGGGGAGCCACGGGTACCGGCAGCTTCAGGGGGAGGAACTGCGGGCGTTCGTCGCGGCGAACATGCCGCAGCCGCGGGCTCGGATGCGGCAGTTGGGGATCTTCACCGTCCCGGCCGCTCTGGTGCTCGCGATGGTGCTGGACAGCAGCGAGGTGGCCCGGGTGATCCGGCTCGGGCTGCTGGAATCGGTGGGGGTGGCCACCGGGCGGGGGGCCGCCGATGACCTGGCCACTGAGCACGTGGCCACTGAGCACGTGGCCGCCGAGGGCGTGGCTCCCGGGCGCGCGGCCGCCGGGTCCCGGCTGCGTGCGGTCGAGGCCCGAGCCGCCGACGCAGGCAGCATGTTCATGCTGGTCGGCACTCCCGAGCAGATCGCCGACGTGCTGCGGCGGGGGCTGCCGACGTAGTGCGGTGAATGCCGTGGCCCTCGCTTGGGGGGCATGGGCCACGGCATCCGTCTTGAGTCCGTACGCCGCCGTCAGGCCTGGCGGCGTACCTCCACCGTCCGGAAGCG
Organism: Streptomyces sp. NPDC054863; assembly: GCF_053610825.1. Lineage (NCBI taxonomy): Bacteria > Bacillati > Actinomycetota > Actinomycetes > Kitasatosporales > Streptomycetaceae > Streptomyces > Streptomyces sp. NPDC054863. The sequence continues at coordinate 11,579 of NZ_JBSGZD010000072.1, forward strand.
GTTCGACACGAACGCGCCGTCGCACAGCGCGGCGTTCGCGGCCGGGTTGCCGCCGGAGCCGTGGAAGTCGGAGAACGCGGCGGTCTGGTTGACGTACACCCCGCCCGTCAGGTTCAGGGAGAGCTGCGCGGACTCCTCCCAGCAGACCTCCTCGACGGCGCGCTCCACGTCCGCGGAGGTCGTGTAGGCGCCGACCGTCATCGCGCCCTTGTCGCGCACCGTACGGCGCAGGAGGTGCAGGGCGTCGGCCGTGGAGTCGACGGCGACGGCGAAGGACACCGGGCCGAAGCACTCCGACAGGTACGCCGCCTCCGCGTCCGGCTTCGCGCCGTCCAGCTTGACGATGACGGGCGTGCGGACGGTCGCGCCGGGGAAGTCGGGGTTGCTGATCTCCCTTGAGGGGAGGGCGACTTCGCCCAGTCCGGAAGCCGCCTCCAGGCGGGACTTCACGTCCGGGTTGACCAGCGCGCCCAGCAGGGCGTTCGCCCGGGCGTCGTCGCCGAGCAGGCCGCCGACCGACTTCGCGAGGTCGCCGACCACCTCGTCGTACGACTTGGGGCCCGCGTCGGTGGTGATGCCCTCGCGCGGGATCAGGAGGTTCTGCGGGGTGGTGCACATCTGGCCGCTGTAGAGGGAGAGCGAGAAGGCCAGGTTGGAGAGCATGCCCTTGTAGTCGTCGGTGGAGTCGACGACGACCGTGTTGACACCGGCCTTCTCCGTGTAGACCTGCGCCTGGCGGGCGTTGGCCTCCAGCCAGTCGCCGAACCCGCTGGACCCCGTGTAGTCGATGATCTTGATTTCGGGGCGGGTGGCGAGGGTCTTGGCGATGCCCTCGCCGGGCCGCTCGGCGGCCAGTGCCACCAGGTTGGGGTCGAATCCCGTCTCGGCGAGGACCTCGCGGGCGACCTTCACGGTCAGGGCGAGCGGCAGCACCGCGCGCGGGTGCGGCTTCACCAGGACCGGGTTGCCGGTGGCCAGGGACGCGAACAGGCCCGGGTAGCCGTTCCAGGTGGGGAAGGTGTTGCAGCCGATGAGCAGCGAGATGCCGCGCGGGACGGCGGTGAAGGCCTTCGACAGGTTGAGCGGGTCGCGCTTGCCCTGCGGCTTCGACCAGTCGGCCGAGGTCGGCACGCGGGTCTGCTCCGCGTAGGCGTACGTCACCGCTTCCAGGCCGCGGTCCTGGGCGTGCGGGCCGCCCGCCTGGAGCGCCATCATGAAGGCCTGGCCGCTGGTGTGCATCACGGCGTGCGCGAACTCGTGCGTACGGGCGCTGATCCGGGCCAGGATCTCCAGACAGACCACGGCCCGTGCCTCGGGGCCCGCGTCGCGCCAGGCGCCCATGCCCGCGCGCATGGCAGGCAGCAGGACGTCGACGTCGGCGTGCGGGTACGAGATACCCAGCTCCGGTCCGTACGGGGAGACTTCGCCGCCCTCGGAGGCGGCGCCGCCCACCCAGCCGTCCGTGCCGGGCTGCTCGCCCAGGTCGAAGCGGGTGCTCTTCAGCGCCTCGAACGCCGCGAGGCCGTCGGCCGCCGCGCTCTCGCCGTACGCCTTCGGGTGCTCGGGGTGCGGGGACCAGTAGGCGCGCGTGCGGATCGCGTCGAGGGCCTGGTCGAGTGTGGGCCGGTGGGTCTCGGTCAGCTGCGTCAGCTTCTGGGGCGACTGCATTTCGCGGACCAACTCCTCGTCGAGCTGGGCTCGGACTGGGCTCGGGTGGGCGGACACGGCTAGAGTAACCGAACGATCGGTCGGGACAAGGGGGCCGACGTAAAGCTGTGGACAACTCGTCCGGGAGGATTGGCCGCATGACAGCAATCGAGCGTGCCCGCACCGTCGCCGTCGTCGGCGCCGGGACCATGGGCCAGGGCATCGCCCAGGTCGCCCTCCTCGCCGGGCACCCCGTCCGCCTCTTCGACGTGGACGCCGAGCGCACCACCGCCGCGGACGCTTCCGTACGTGCGCGGGTGGAGCGTCTGGTGGACAAGGGGCGCCTCGACCGGGCCGACGCCGACGGGGCGCTCCGGCGGCTGCACCCCGCCTACGACCTGCGCGACCTCTCCGACGCCGCACTGGTCGTCGAGGCGATCGTGGAACAGCTTCCGGTGAAGCAGCAGCTGTTCCGCTCTCTTGAGGAGCTCGTCGCCGCCGACTGTCTGCTCGCCACCAACACCTCCTCGCTGTCCGTCACGGCCGTCGCGGGCGGTCTGGGACGCCCCGGCCGCGTCGTGGGCATGCACTTCTTCAATCCGGCACCGCTGCTCCCCCTCGTGGAGATCGTCAGCGGCTTCGCCACGGACGACGCCGTCGCCACGCGCGCGTACGACACGGCGCTCGCCTGGGGGAAGAACCCGGTGCGCTGCGCCGACACCCCCGGCTTCCTGGTCAACCGGATCGCCCGCCCCTTCTACGCCGAGGCGTTCGCGGTGTACGAGGAGCAGGCCGCGGACCCGGCCACCATCGACGCCGTACTGCGCGAGTCCGGCGGCTTCCGGATGGGCCCCTTCGAGCTGACCGACCTGATCGGCCAGGACGTCAACGAGGCCGTCTCGCGCTCGGTCTGGGAGGCGTTCCACCAGAGCCCCAAGTTCGTGCCGTCGCTGCCGCAGCGGCGGCTGGTGGAGTCGGGGCGCCACGGCCGGAAGTCCGGGCACGGCTGGTTCCCGTACGAGGAGGGCGTGGCGAAGCCCGAGCCGCACACCGCGGCCCCCGAGCAGGCCCCCGCGCACGTCACCGTCACCGGTGACTTCGGGCCGGCCGCCGAGGTGGTCACGATGCTTCAGGAGGCGGACGGCATCGAGGTGAAGCAGCTGACGTCCGGCGGTCCGTACATCGGCCTGCCCGGCGGTGGCCAGCTCGCCCCCGTCGACGGGCACACCTCCGTCGAGTACAGCGACGTCGTCTACTTCGACCTCGCCCTCGACTACCGGGCCGCCACCCGCATCGCCCTCGCCGCCTCCGCCGACGTCACCGAGCGCACCCTCAAAGAGGCGGTCGGGCTCTTCCAGGCGCTCGGCAAGGACGTCAGCGTCATCGGCGACGTGCCCGGCATGATCGTCGGCCGTACGGTCGCCATGCTCGTCGACCTCGCGCTGGACGCCGTGGCCAAGGGCGTCGCCTCCGCCGAGGACATCGACACCGCGATGCGCCTGGGCGTCAACTACCCGCGCGGGCCGCTGGAATGGGGCCGTGACCTCACCGGTGACTGGTCCTTCGACCTGCTCACCGCGATGCACGCACGCTGCCCGACCGGGCGCTACGCCCCGTCCCTGGCGCACTACCGGCAGGGGTACGCCGAAGAGGCGCCCGCGTCCGCAGAGGAGACCACGGGATGACCACGGCCGACCGCACGAGCGCCGACCGTACGAGCGCCGACCGCATAGGCGCCGACCGCACGGGCGGTGAGGGGCCCGGCGCGGTGAAGAGGGACACGTACACGCCCGAAACGCTCCTCGCCGTGGCCGTGCGCGTCTTCAACGAGCGCGGCTACGACGGCACCTCCATGGAGCACCTCTCCAAGGCCGCCGGCATCTCCAAGTCGTCGATCTACCACCACGTCTCCGGCAAGGAGGAGCTGCTGCGGCGTGCGGTCAGCCGGGCGCTGGACGGGCTGTTCGCCGCCCTGGAGGAGCCGCAGGCGGTGCGCGGGCGGGCGATCGAGCGCGTCGAGCACGTCACCCGGCGTACCGTCGAGGTGCTGATGGCGGAGCTGCCGTACGTGACGTTGCTGCTGCGGGTGCGCGGCAACACGCAGACCGAGCGGTGGGCGCTGGAGCGGCGCCGCGAGTTCGACCAGCGGGTCGCCGACCTGCTGAAGGCCGCCGCGGCCGACGGGGACCTGCGTGCGGACGTGGACATCCGGCTGGCGACCCGGCTGCTCTTCGGGATGATCAACTCGCTGGTGGAGTGGTACCGGCCGCACCCCGACGGGGCCGCGGAACAGGAGCAGCTCGCGGACACCGTCGTACGGCTGGCCTTCGACGGGCTGCGGGCGGCCTGAGGAACTCGGTGCCGGGGGCCCGGACCAGGTCCTCGGAGGGCCGGGCTCGGTCCCGGGGCGGCGGGGCTCAGTCCCGGGTGGGCCGTTGCGGCTCCAGGTCGGTCTCCTCGAAGACCAGCAGGGTGCGGGTGCTCAGTACCTCGGGTATGGCCTGGATCTTCGTCAGGACGAGTTCACGGAGCGTTCTGTTGTCCGGGGTGTGCACCAGCAGCAGCACGTCGAAATCGCCGCTGACCAGCGAGAGGTGGGCGGCCCCCGGGAGTGCTTGCAGCTCCTCGCGGACCGTGCGCCACGAATTCTGGACGATCTTGAGGGTGATGTACGCGGAGGCGCCCTGACCTGCCCGTTCGTGGTCGATGCGGGCGCTGAAGCCGCGGATCACTCCGTCGTCGATGAGGCGGTTGATCCGGGCGTAGGCGTTGGCGCGCGAGACGTGCACGCGCTCGGCGACCGACCGTATCGAGGCGCGGCCGTCCGCCTGGAGCATGCGCAGGATGTCCCGGTCGATGGAGTCCAGCGGCCTCGGCGGGGGCTGTGGGCTGTGGACAACCTCGGCGTCGCCGCGAAAACCGTCACCCGATCCAGGGACACCCGATCCCGATCCGGCCATTTGTTCAGCTGTCATGTGCCCCCGCCTCCCCGCCATGGACGTCCTGTTCCCATCCCAGGCTGCGCAGAACCGTTTGTCCACAGGGCAACGCCGCCTGTAGCCAAACTGCATCCACGACCGAACAATCGGTAGGTGAGACACGCCACATTCCGACCAGGGGTGCCGGCGTCCTCGTGACCGTTCCGCACCGCTCCCACGAGGAGGTGTTCGTCGTGACGATTCAAGAGATGCCGGGCAGCACGGCCTACCGGCCCAGCCCTCCCCCGGCCTGGAAGCCCCGCACCGACCCCGCCCCGCTGCTCCCGGACCCCGAGCCGTACCGGGTGCTCGGCACCGAAGCCGCCGCCGGGATCGACCCCGCCCTGATGCGTCGGCTGTACGCGGAGCTGGTGCGCGGCAGGAGGTACAACGCGCAGGCCACGGCGCTCACCCGGCAGGGCCGCCTCGCCGTCTACCCGTCCAGCACCGGGCAGGAGGCCTGCGAGGTCGCCGCCGCGCTGGTGCTGCGCGACCAGGACTGGCTTTTCCCGTCCTACCGCGACACCCTCGCGGCCGTGGCACGCGGCCTGGATCCCGTGCAGGCGCTGACGCTGCTGCGCGGCGACTGGCACACCGGCTACGACCCCCGCGAGACCCGCATCGCCCCGCTGTGCACCCCCCTCGCCACCCAGCTGCCGCACGCGGTGGGCCTCGCCCACGCGGCCCGCCTCAAGGGCGACGACGTGGTGGCGCTCGCCATGGTCGGCGACGGCGGAACCAGCGAGGGCGACTTCCACGAGGCACTGAACTTCGCCGCCGTCTGGAAGGCCCCGGTCGTCTTCCTCGTGCAGAACAACGGCTTCGCGATCTCCGTGCCGCTCGCCAAGCAGACCGCCGCCCCCTCACTGGCCCACAAGGCCGTCGGGTACGGAATGCCGGGCCGCCTGGTCGACGGCAACGACGCGGCGGCGATGCACGAGGTGCTGGCCGAAGCGGTGGAGCGCGCCCGGCGCGGCGGCGGCCCCACCCTGATCGAGGCCGTGACGTACCGGATGGAAGCCCATACGAACGCCGACGACGCCACCCGCTACCGCGGTGACGCCGAGGTCGACGCCTGGCGCGACCACGATCCGATCGCACTCCTGGAGCGCGAGCTGACGGAGCGCGGGATGCTCGACGACGAGGGCGTACGGGAGGCCCGGGAGGCCGCCGAGACGATGGCCGCCGACCTCCGCAAGCGGATGAACGCGGACCCGGTGCTCGACCCGATGGACCTCTTCACCCATGTGTACGCGGAGCGGACCGACCAGCTCCGCGAGCAGGAGGCCCAGCTGCGGGCCGAGCTGGAAGCGGAAGCGGAGGCCGGGCGATGAACAGCACGGTGGCGGGCACGGTGGCGGAGAAGAAGACCGCCGCGAAGCCCGCGAGCATGGCGCAGGCCCTCCAGCGGGCCCTGCGCGACGCGATGGCCGAGGACCCGACGGTGCACGTCATGGGCGAGGACGTCGGCGCGCTCGGCGGCGTCTTCCGGATCACCGACGGGCTGACCAAGGAGTTCGGCGAGGACCGCTGTACGGACACCCCGCTCGCCGAGGCGGGGATACTCGGGGCGGCCGTCGGCATGGCGATGTACGGGCTGCGGCCGGTCGTCGAGATGCAGTTCGACGCGTTCGCCTACCCGGCGTTCGAGCAACTCGCCAGCCATGTCGCCAAGATGCGCAACCGCACCCGCGGCGCCCTCCCCATGCCGCTGACGATCCGCATTCCGTACGGCGGCGGGATCGGCGGCGTCGAGCACCACAGCGACTCCTCCGAGGCGTACTACATGGCGACCCCGGGGCTGCACGTCGTCACCCCGGCGACCGTCGAGGACGCGTACGGGATGCTCCGCGAGGCCATCGCCTCGGACGACCCGGTCGTCTTCCTGGAGCCCAAGCGGCTGTACTGGTCCAAGGCCGACTGGTCGCCGGACGCCCCGGCAGTCGTGGAGCCGATAGGCCGGGCGGTCGTCCGCCGCCCCGGCCGCAGCGCCACGCTGATCACCTACGGGCCCTCCCTGCCGGTGTGCATGGAGGCCGCGGAGGCGGCCACGGCGGAGGGCTGGGACCTGGAGGTCGTCGACCTGCGGTCCCTGGTCCCGTTCGACGACGAGACGGTGGCCGCGTCGGTGCGGCGCACCGGGCGTGCGGTCGTCGTCCACGAGTCCGCCGGCTTCGGCGGGCCCGGCGGCGAGATCGCCGCCCGCGTCACGGAGCGCTGCTTCCACCACCTGGAGGCACCGGTGCTGCGCGTCGCCGGTCTCGACGTGCCCTACCCGCCGCCGATGCTGGAGCGCCACCACCTGCCGGGCGTGGACCGGGTACTGGACGCGGTCGCGCGGCTCCAGTGGGAGGAGTCCTGATGCCACAGGTTTCTGGAATGGCGAGCCTGGAGTTCAAGCTCCCCGACCTCGGAGAGGGTCTGACCGAGGCGGAGATCGTGCGCTGGCTGGTCGAGGTGGGCGACGTCGTCGCCGTCGACCAGCCGGTGGTCGAGGTCGAGACGGCCAAGGCGATGGTCGAGGTGCCGTGCCCGTACGGAGGCGTGGTCACGGCCCGCTTCGGCGAGGAGGGCACGGAACTGCCGGTCGGATCCCCGCTGTTGACGGTGGCGGTCGGAGCGGAGGCGTCGGAGGGTGACCCGGGGCCCGCCGAGCGCGGTGCCGGTACAGGCGCAGGCACCGGTGCCGGTGACGGCGATTCCGGGTCGGGGAACGTCCTGGTCGGGTACGGCACCACCGCTCCGGCAGCACGCCGCCGCCGGGTGCGGCCTGCGGCGCAGGGCGCCACGAGCGCCACGAGCGCCACGAGCGCCACGAGCCCCATGAACGCCACGAACGCCACGAGTGCCACGAGTGCCACGAGCGCCCACGGTGCGGTGACGGCGAGGGCGGCCACACCCGCCTCCTCAGTGACTCCCGTCGCCCCGGCGACACCCGCTGCCACTGTGGGCGTGCCGCCCGGTCCGCCCGCCGGGCCCGTGCCGGTGATCTCTCCTCTCGTCCGCAGGCTGGCGCGTGAGAACGGCCTCGATCTGCGGCAGCTGGACGGGTCGGGGCCCGAGGGGCTCATCCTGCGCACCGACGTGGAGCGGGCGCTCCGGCAGCCGGAGCCCGCCCCCGCCCGGGCCTCCGCGCCAGCCGCTGCTGCCGCGACCGCCGAGCGTCTCCCCCTCAAGGGCGTGCGCGGCGCCGTCGCCGACAAGCTGTCCCGCAGCCGCCGCGAGATACCGGACGCGACCTGCTGGGTGGACGCCGACGCGACGGAGCTGATGGCGGCCCGTACGGCGATGAACAGCGTGGGAAGCGGCCCCAAGGTGTCGGTCCTGGCGCTGCTCGCCCGGATCTGCGCGGCGGCCCTCGCCCGCTTCCCGGAGCTCAACTCCACCGTGGACACCGAGGCCCGGGAGATCGTCCGGCTGCCCGAGGTGCACCTCGGATTCGCCGCCCAGACCGAGCGCGGCCTCGTCGTCCCGGTCGTCCGCGACGCCCACACCCGCAACGTGGAGTCGCTGGGCGAGGAGCTCGTACGGCTGACCGAGGCGGCCAGGACGGGCCGGCTCACCCCGGCCCAGCTCACCGGTGGCACCTTCACGCTGAACAACTACGGCGTGTTCGGGGTCGACGGCTCCACGCCGATCATCAACCACCCGGAGGCCGCGATGCTCGGTGTCGGCCGCATCGTGCCCAAGCCGTGGGTGCACGAAGGGGAGTTGGCGGTACGCCAGGTCGTCCAGCTGTCGCTGACCTTCGACCACCGGGTCTGCGACGGCGGAACCGCCGGGGGCTTCCTGCGGTACGTCGCCGACTGTGTGGAGCACCCGGCGCTGCTGCTGCGCACCCTCTGAGGCGTCGGGCGCGGTTCCGGTGAGGCGTCGGGCGCGGTTCCGGTGAGGTGCCGGGCGCGGCTCCGGCGCTCCGGGCGGCTCGCGCGCTCCGGCTCCCGGCGGCCCCCCTCGCCGTCGGCCGAGCCGACGGCCCGTACATACTCGGGGCATGAGTGCCCATGCGTATGACGCCGTCGTGCTGGCAGGCGGGGCCGGCAGGCGGCTCGGCGGGGTGGACAAGGCCGCCGTGCGGGTCGGCGGACGGCCCCTGCTCGACCGCGTGCTGACGGCCTGTGACGGGGCAGGGGCCACCGTGGTCGTCGGGGGCCGCCGCGCCACCGCACGGCCGGTGGTCCGGACGCGCGAGGAGCCGCCGGGCGGCGGGCCGCTCGCCGCACTCGCCGCCGGGGTGCGGGAGACCCGGGCCGCGCTCGTCGTCGTGCTCTCGGTCGACCTGCCGTTCATCGACCGGGCGACGGTGGACACGCTCGTCGCCACGCTGGAGTCGGATCCGCATGCGGAAGCCGCGCTGCTCGTCGATGCCGAGGGGCGCGACCAGCCCCTCGTCGCCGCCTACCGTGCGGAGCCGCTGCGCCGCGAACTGGCCCTGCTGGCCACCCAGTACGGGTCCCCGGCCGGTCTCCCGCTGCGCCTGCTCACCGCCGAACTCGCCCTCGCCCGCGTGACCACGGCCGCCCCCCTGGCCTCCTTCGACTGCGACACCTGGGAGAACATCGCAGCAGCCCGTGCCCGCATCAGGGAGCATGGGCACGTGCTGGATGAATGGATCACCGCAGTCAAGGACGAACTCGGCCTCGACCTCGCCGTCGACACCCCCCTCCTCCTCGACCTCGCGCGCGATGCCGCGCACGGCGTCGCCCGACCCGCCGCCCCTCTGACGACGTTCCTGGTCGGGTACGCGGCCGGCCGGGCCGGAGGCGAGGGCTCCGAGGCCGTCGCCGAAGCCGCCCGCAAGGCCACCGCCCTCGCGGCCCGGTGGGCGGCGGAGACCTCCACCGAAACCTCCACGGAGACCTCCGCAGAAGCCCCCAAGGGGACCCCCGCAGAGACCCCCAAAGGGACCACCCCCGCAGAGACCTCCAAGGGGACCTCCGTGGACGGGGACGGACCCGCATGAGCGACACCGACCACGAGATCGACGGAATCGACCAGGCCCTCGCCCTGGTCAGCCGCGAGCAGCCCGCCGTCCCCGCACCTGCTGCCGAAACACCCGCTGCCGAGTCCCCTGCCGCCGAAGCCCCGGCCCGCGCGGACCACGGACCCGGCGCCTGTACCGCCCCGGCCGCCTCCGCGCAGTCCGCCTCCGTGCAGTCCGCCCCCGCACATCCCCCCGCCGTTCCCTGGCCCGAGGCCCGCGCCACCGCCGCCCGCGCCGGGCGCACCGCCCCGGTCCGTCCCCGTCGCGTACCCCTCGGCCAGGCGCTCGGACAGGTACTCGCCGAGCCCCTCGAAGCACTCACCGACCTGCCGTCCTTCGACACCTCCGCCATGGACGGCTGGGCCGTCGCAGGGCCGGGGCCCTGGTCCTTCCACGAGGGCGCGGGCATCCTCGCGGGCCGCGCCGCCCCCGACCCGCTGACCGACGGCGAAGCGGTACGCATCGCCACCGGTGCCCGCATTCCCGCCGAGGCGACCGCCGTCATCCGCAGCGAGCACGCCCGCGCCGACGAGGACAAGCTGCGGCTGTACGCCCAGCGCGAGGTGATCCCCGGTCAGGACATCCGCTCGCGCGGCCAGGAGTGCCGCACCGGCGACCACCTGCTGCCCGCCGGATCCGTGGTCACCCCGGCCGTCCTCGGTCTCGCCGCTGCCGCCGGTTACGACGCACTGCTGACGGTCCCCAGGCCCACGGTCGAAGTGCTCGTCCTTGGCGACGAGTTGCTGACCGGCGGGCTGCCCCACGACGGCATGGTCCGCGACGCGCTCGGCCCGCTCCTCGCGCCGTGGCTGCGTGCCCTGGGCGCCGAGGTCCTGGACACCCGGTGCCTGGGCGACGATCCGGAGGCACTGCGCAAGGCGGTACTCGGCTCCGAGGCGGACGTCGTCGTCACCACGGGCGGTACTGCCGCGGGACCCGTCGACCACGTCCGGCCGTTCCTCGCGAAGGCCGCCGCCACCGGCGCCGAAATCCTCGTCGACGGTGTGGAAGTACGCCCCGGCCACCCCATGCTGCTGGCCCGCCTCGCCCCCGACACCCACCTGGTGGGGCTGCCCGGGAACCCGCTCGCCGCCGTGTCCGGACTGCTGACGCTGGCCGAACCCCTGCTGCGGGCGCTCGCCCACCGGCCGGCCCCCGAGCCGTACCGCGCGCCGGTCCGTGACGAGATCCCGGGCCACCCCGTCTCGACCCGGCTCGTGCCCGTCACCCACCGCACCAGCCCCGCAGGCGCGGACCATGCCGTACCGCTGCGCTACAACGGCCCCGCGATGCTGCGCGGGATCGCCGCCGCCGACGGACTGGCCGTCGTACCGCCCGGTGGCGCACGGGCCGGCGACGAGCTGGAAATCCTCGACCTGCCCTGGGCGGAAGGATGTTTCACGTGAAACACCCGGAACAACTGGTCCGCACGGAAGGATGTTTCACGTGAAACTGCCCGGCCATGACGCGATGGCGCGAGGCGCGGACGAGCATCTGACGACCGCCCCGGTGAAGCTGCCCAAGCACATCGTGCAGCGCCCGCTGCGGCAGGTCACCAGGCGGCTCATGATGGCGCTTCTGGTGCTCGCGGTGACCGTCTTCATCGTGTGGATCGACCGCGACGGCTACCACGACAACTCCGACGGCGGCGTGGATCTCCTCGACGCCATCTACTACTCGACCGTCACCCTCTCCACCACGGGGTACGGCGACATCGTCCCGTACAGCGACGGCGCGCGGCTTATTAATGTGCTGCTCGTGACGCCGCTGCGGGTCCTTTTCCTGATCATCCTGGTCGGCACCACTCTCGAAGTCCTCACCGAGCGGACCCGCGAAGAGTTCCGGCTGAATCGCTGGAGGTCCCAGTTGCGAGACCACACTGTCGTCATCGGGTACGGGACGAAGGGCAGGTCCGCGATGCAGACCCTCATCGCGACCGGGCTGAAGAAGGACCAGATCGTCGTCGTCGACCCGAGCGCCAAGGTCATCGAGACCTGCAACGCGGAGGGGCTGACCGGTGTGGTGGGCGACGCGACGCGCAGCGACGTCCTGCTGCGGGCCGAGCTCCAGCGGGCCCGCCAGATCGTGATCGCCACCCAGCGCGACGACACGGCGGTGCTGGTCACCCTCACCGCCCGCCAGCTCAACCGGGGCGCGAAGATCGTCGCCGCGGTCCGCGAGGAGGAGAACGCGCCGCTGCTGCGCCAGTCCGGTGCGGACGCGGTCATCACCAGTGCGAGCGCGGCGGGCCGGCTGCTCGGCCTCTCCGTGCTCAGCCCGAGCGCGGGCACCGTGATGGAGGACCTGATCCAGCAGGGTTCGGGCCTGGACCTGATCGAGCGCCCGGTCATAAAGAGCGAGGTCGGCAGACACGTCAGGGAGACCGAGGACCTGGTGGTCAGCGTGCTGCGCGGGCACCGGCTGCTCGGTTACGACGACCCGAAGGCCAGCCCGCTCCAGCTCACCGACCGGGTCATCGCGATCGTACGGGCGTCGCCGGGCTCCGAGGGGTCCCACAGCGTACGCGTCACCTCGGCCGAGTAGGGCGGAAACCGGGTCCCCGTGACTCTTCGGAAGGCTCTTCGCAAGGGTCTTCCGACTGATCACAGGGACCGGGGGTAGCCTCGCCGCCATGCATGCGATCACGATCCCTGAACCCGGTGGCCCCGACGCTCTCGTCTGGGCGGAGGTCCCCGACCCCGTCCCGAACGAGGGCGAGGTCCTCGTCGAGGTCGCCGCGAGCGCCGTCAACCGCGCCGACCTGCTCCAGCGGCAGGGCTTCTACGACCCACCGCCCGGTGCGTCCCGCTACCCGGGCCTGGAGTGCTCCGGCCGGATCGTGGCGCTGGGCGCCGGGGTGCACGGCTGGGCCGTCGGCGACGAGGTGTGTGCGCTGCTCTCCGGCGGCGGGTACGCGCAGAAGGTCGCCGTCCCCGCCGGGCAGTTGCTGCCCGTGCCGGACGGCGTGGACCTGGTGACGGCCGCCGCGCTGCCCGAGGTGGCGGCGACGGTCTGGTCGAACGTCTTCATGATCGCTCACCTGCGTCCGGGCGAGACCCTGCTGGTGCACGGTGGTGCGAGCGGCATCGGCACCATGGCGATCCAGCTGGCCAAGACGATCGGTGCGCGGGTCGCCGTCACGGCGGGCGGACCGGAGAAGCTGGAGCGCTGCGCGGAGCTGGGGGCGGACATCCTCATCGACTACCGCGAGCAGGACTTCGTGCAGGAGCTGCGCAAGGCCACCGACGGGAAGGGCGCGGACGTCATCCTCGACATCATCGGCGCCAAGTACCTCGACCAGAACGTGAAGGCGCTCGCCACCAGCGGCCGTCTCGCGATCATCGGTCTGCAGGGCGGTGTGAAGGGCGAGATCAACCTCAACGCCCTGCTGCGCAAGCGGGCAGCGATCACCGCGACGTCGCTGCGTGGCCGCCCGCCGGGTGAGAAGGCGGCGATCGTGGCGGCGGTGCGCGAGCACGTGTGGCCGATGGTCGCGGCCGGGCGGGTGCGTCCGGTGGTCGACCGGGTCTTCCCGATGGACCAGGCGTCCGAGGGGCACAAGGCGCTGGACGAGGGCAGTCACATCGGCAAGATCCTGCTCACCGTGAACTGAGCGGCAGCACACGGCGAGGGGCCCGGTTCCGCACGGAACCGGGCCCCTCGCCGTACGACTCCTGCGGACCTACAGGTACGGACCGCCCGTACGCGCCGCCTGGTGGCCGTCGTCCTCGTCGTCCTCGTGCGAGGAACCCGGCGGCAGGGCTCGGCGCATCTGCTCCAGCTGTGCGCGTGCCGCCATCTGCTGGGCGAACAGCGCGGTCTGGATGCCGTGGAAGAGCCCTTCGAGCCAGCCCACCAGCTGGGCCTGCGCGATGCGCAGTTCCGCCTCGGACGGAATGGCCTCCTCGGTGAACGGCAGTGACAGGCGCTCCAGTTCCTCGACGAGCTCGGGGGCGAGCCCGTCCTCCAGCTCCTTCACCGAGCTGGCGTGAATGTCCTTGAGCCGCACCCGGCTCGCCTCGTCCAGAGGAGCCGCGCGGACTTCCTCCAGGAGTTGCTTGATCATGCTGCCGATCCGCATGACCTTCGCGGGCTGTTCCACCATGTCCGTCACTGGCACCTCGCGCGACTCGTTGTCACCGCCGCCGAGCGCCATTCCGTCCTGCCCGACGACCAGGACCTGGGGGCTCTCCTGCGACCGTTCACTCCTCGGCATTTCCATGCCGCCATTGTCTCGTACACCTGCATCACAAGTGGGTGTGCCCCCGCACTTAGGTGATCCACCTTCGTACGGGGGCACAGCTTGCGCGAGCTGCCGGGTCAGGCCTCCGCACGCCGGGCGAGCGCGCCCCGGGAGCGGGTGACAAGAGCGGCGAGGAGTGCCGCGCCGACGGGGACGGCGATCAGGAGCGCCGCCAGGGTCTCCCACGGGACGACGATGGGGAACTCGGACGACATCATGCCGGGGCCCCAGCCCGAGTCCAGCGCCTCCTGCGCGCTGGCCTCGGATCTCCGCTGCTCGCTGAGCACCAGCGCGATCGCGGGCAGCACCCCGGCCAACGAGCCGAGGACCACGCCCATCAGGGCGACCGTCCCGCACTGGAACCCGCTGAGGGTGCGGCGTACCCGGGGCGGTGCGCCGACCGCGGCGAGGGTCTTCAGGTCGGCTTCGGCGTCCGCCTGGGCGAGGCCGGTGGCGATGCCGGCCGCACCGATGGTGACCAGTCCGGCGAATACCGTCAGGGCCAGCAGCACGATGCCGGTCTTGCCGCTGTATCCGGACTCGGTGTACGGCGGCTGCTCGATGCCGATCTTGTCGAAGGCCCCGTTCAGCGCCTGCGTCTGCTCGCTGGTGGGCAGCGAGGACAGCGAGTAGACCAGCCCGTACGGAACGGTGGTGAACCCGGCGGACCTGGCCAGCGTGGGCGGCACCAGGAGCTGCATGCCGTACGCGTTGACGGACTTCGGCGCCAGGTGCACGGGCAGGTTGCGGATCTCGCCCGGTGCCTCCTTGTTGGCGGCCCTGGCCTCGTCGGCCTTCTTGTGGTCGGTGATCAGCTTGATGCCGGTCTTCCCGTCGACGACGCTCGCCCGGCTGAAGTTGATGGCCTTGCCCTGCTTGAGGGCGGCGGTCACACCGGGGTCGGTGATGCCCAGGACCTTCAGCAGCTTCTCGTCACCGATGGTCACGCCGTTGGTGCCGGGTACGTTGCCGCCGTAGATGACGGCCCCCGCGCAGCGCCAGTCCTTGGCGAGCTTGCGGCGTTCCTCGACCGGGAAGCGTTCGGGGCCCTCGGTGCCTTCGTAGAGCGGGCAGCGGTTGGCCTTGGGCACGACGATCTCGAACTGGCCGCACTTCTTGTCGTCGCTGTACTCGGTGCAGTTCTTGCTGCCGAGGACGATGCGCTGGACGTCGGCGAGCACTTCGAGCGGCATGTTCGCCTGCACTGCCGACCGCATGGCGGGCAGGTCGCGCCCGCCGCCCTCGCCGGACGTCGTCGAACCGCTGGCGTACGGAAGGTCCGCCCGGTACTCGGCGCGCATCTTGGCGTCGTTGCTGGCGGCGTACGTGGACACCGCGACCGTGCCGGCGACGGCGGCCAGTACCGCGGCGACCGCGGGAGCCGTGCGGCCCCGGTTGCGTACGGAGTCGCGCAGGGCGAGCCGCGGGGAGAGCGGCAGCCAGCCGCCGATCCGCCCGAACAGTCCGACCAGGACCGGGGTCAGGGCGACCACACCCAGCTCGGCGATGGCGCTGCCGCCTCCGACGAGGAGGACGCTGTCGCTGGCCGTCGTCCCGTACAGCGCGATCGCCGCGCCGAGCAGGACGGCGATCAGGCCGAGGACCGGCAGTACCCGGTTGGCCTTGCGGACCCCGCGCCGCCCGGTGAGGGAGGCCAGGACGGGCTGCCGGGACGCGGTGATCGCGGGCACGATCGCCGCCATCAGACCGGTGAACACGGCGAGCAGGGCGATGGCGAGGAGTTCCAGGGGGCGCAGGCTGAAGTCGCCGAAGCGCTTGCCGAGCTGGCTCTCCAGGACGGGCTGGAGTGCCAGGGTGAGGGCGATGCCGAGCACGGTGCCGATGACGGCCGCGGTGACGCCGATGACCAGGCCGCCGGACAGGACGATGGCCCGGATGTGGCGGCGGTCGCCGCCGTTGGCGCCGACCAGGCCGAGCTGGCGGCGGGAACGCCTGGCGCCCACCGCGAAGGCGGGGCCCGCGAGCAGGCAGATCTCCAGGAGGGCGAGCCCGACGACGGTGGCGGCTGCCGCGAGGGCTGCGGCGTCGCTGCCGGAGTCCTTGTCCCGTCCGTGCTGCTGGTAGTACGGCACTTCGGAGTCGGCGGGCGGGTTCAGCGCGACCGCGCGGGAGACCACGGAGACGCCCTTGGCGTTGGACTCCTTGACCATGTTCCACGTGAAACCTTCGCCGCCGGTACTCACCAGGTACGAGGTGTCGCCCCCGGTGGTCTCCAGACCCTGGGCTTCGAGGGCCTTGTTCAGCGGGGCGAAGAAGGTGCCGGGCAGGGCGTTGATCTGGTCCGTGTTCAGCTGGTCGGCCAGTTCGTAGGCGCCGACGACCGTGAATTCGGTGTCGAGGGAACGGGCCTTGACCTTGGAGCCGACGGAGAGTCCGCCCGCTTCGAGGAAGTGCGTGGTCGCGGCGATCTCGCCGGCCTTCTCGGGGAACCGTCCCTCGTCGAGGGTCAGGATTCCCTTCGCCAGCGGGTCGGCGGCCTTCAGCTCACGGATCTCGGTGGTGAGCAGCCCGTGCGCGGTGCGGATCCGGGTGCTGCCCTTGCTGTCGGGGAGGGTCTTGGCGCCTGCGGGGACGGCCTTCTTGAGGTCGGTGTTCCCCTCGGGGATGGGCTTGTTCTGGTAGGCGTCCCAGCCGCCGACCGGCTGGACGTCGCTGCGGCCCGCGACCCCGATCTCGGGGGTCTGTTCGATGGCCGTGCCGCCGAAGCCGCCGTCCTGCAACCGGGCGTCGGCCGAGCCGAGCTCGCGGTCCATCCGGTCGGCGGCGGTGAGTTCGGCGCTGCGCAGCGTCACGTCGACGGCGCTCACGCCGAGGATGGGCAGGGCGATCATGGAGAGGACCAGGATGCTGCGGCCCTTGGAGCGCCAGGCGTCGCGGCGGGCTATGCGGATCGCCGCGAGCCAGGAGTGGTACCAGCCGTTCACTTGGCGCCCGCCTGCCCGGCCGTACCGGTGTTCCCGGCCGCACCGGCGACGGTGAGGAGGGAGTCGGCCTCGGTGCGTATCGTCTCGTCGACCACGGAGCCGTCGCGCAGGAAGACCACCCGGTCCGCCCAGGCCGCGAAGCGCGGCTCGTGGGTGACGAGGATGCCGGCCGCGCCCGCCTCGCAGCGTGCGCGGAGCAGGGCGAGCACGGACTCGCCGGTCTCGGAGTCGAGGGCGCCGGTCGGCTCGTCCGCGAGGACCAGGCGGCGGTCGCCGACCAGGGCGCGGGCGATGGCGACGCGCTGCTGCTGGCCGCCGGACATCTCGTCGGGGAACCGGTCGGCGAGGTGGCCGAGGTTCATCTCCTCCAGGGCGGCGAGTGCGGAGACGCGGGCCTTGCGGGCGGACGTCCCGTCGAGCTCGCGCGGCAGCGACACGTTCTCGGCGGCGGTCAGTGCCGGGATGAGGTTGTAGTCCTGGAAGACGTAGCCGATGCTGCGGCGCCGCAGGGCGGCGAGCTCCTTGCGGCCGGCCTGCGTGATGTCGGTGCCCTCGACGACGACCCGCCCCGAGGTGGGGAGGTCGAGGCCGCCCGCGATGGTGAGCAGGGTGGACTTGCCGGACCCGGAGGGGCCCATGACGGCGACGAGTTCGCCGGGGAAGACGGAGAGGTTCACGCCGCGCAGGGCGTGCACCTCGGTGGCGCCGCTGCCGTGCACCCGGGTCAGTTGCTCCAGCTGCAGCACGGGTCGCTGGGACTGCTGATGCTGTTGGGACTGATGAGGCAGCTGGGACTGGTCGGACATGAGTGTGGGTCCCCCTGAGAAGGCCGCGGACGCGGGGCGCCGGGCGGGAAAGGAGCGGTGTGCGGGGTCAGCGCGGGGCGCCGGGCGGGAAGCGTGCGGTGTGCGGGGTCAGCGCCGTCCTGCCCGGTGCCGTGGCACCGGGGTGACCGAAGCCTCCCGGGCGTCCGAGGACGCGGGAGCGCTGGTGGACCTCGGTGTGTCGGCCGCCGGCGGAGTGGCTCCCCGCGCGGCCGATGCGGAGAGCCGGACGAGCCGGGACTCGGAGTGGTCGAGCCAGCGCGCCTCGGCCTCGGTCTGGAAGATCAGCTGCTCCAGTACGAGCAGCCAGGCCATGTCGTCGCGGCCTCCGGGGTTGGCCAGGAGGTCGCTCCGAGCGCTGCCCGACTCCACCGCGACCAGGGCCTGGGCCTTGAGCCGGGTGTAGTCCTGCATGGCTTTCAGCGTGGCGTGCCGCTGGGACTGGATGACGGCCCGGATGTCGACGCCGGGTGCGCCGACGGCCATGGCGAGCTTGATGGCGAGTTCGTCGCGGGGCGGGCTGGTGCGGTCGACGGGCCGCTCGAACCACTGGTGCAGTTCGTCGCGTCCGGCGTCGGTGATCGCGTACAGCGGATGCCCCGCGTCGTCGTCGCCGTCCGGGGCGACCATGCCGTCGCGCTCCAGGCGGCTGAGCGTCGTGTAGACCTGCCCGACGTTCAGCGGCCAGGTGGCGCCGGTCCTGGACTCGAATTCGGTACGCAGCTGGGAGCCGTACCGGGGGCCCTGTTCGAGTAGGGCGAGGAGCCCGTGGCGGATCGACATACTGAGTATGTATACCGAGTATGGACCTCCTGGCAAGTCTCGCCCGCGGCTGACGGGCCGTCTACCAGCGGCGCAGCCGCATCCCCAGGAACCCCAGCCCGAGCCCCACCAGGACGATTCCGGTTCCCAGCGGCAGCGCCCGGACGTTCAGCAGGTAGGGGCGCGGGGAGGCCTGCCGCAGAGAGGTGGGGGCGCGCGTCCCACGTGCAGGTTCGGGGGTACGGGGCGTGGCGGCCGGCGGTCGTTGGGCGGGCGGGGCCACCGGTACGTACGCCGCGACCGGCCGCAGTGCTTCCGGCTGTGGCGTCCGCCCGGGACGGACCCGCCCGACCCCGGCCCGCCGTCCGGCGAGACGCCCGTCGAACCGGTCCACGGCCACCGGTGGGTCCGAGGGGGCGGGAGGGGCCGGGGAGTCGGCCGGGGCGGGCGGTGCCGCGTACGACGGGGCGTACATCCCCAGCGAAACGGTGATCCCCAGCGAAGCCGTCGCCGCGAGAGCGGCGACCTGTGCACGGAGCCTTGGAGCCATGGGCGACCGCCTCCCGTCCGGAACCGCCGAGCCATCGGACTCAGCGTCACATACGGCAACAAAGCGGGCACGCGGATCGAGCCATACGGACGCGGCAAGGGGACGGGCAAGGGGACGGC
>NZ_JBSGZD010000073.1:0-30625 GCF_053610825.1 Streptomyces sp. NPDC054863
GGCCAGGACTCCCGCCGGCCCGTCCCCACCTCGCTCGTCGACACCATCGGCAAGGTGCCGGGGGTCGCCGCCGTCGTCCCCGGGATCCAGGGCACGGGCCAGCTCATCGGCTCCGACGGCAAACCCGTCGGAGGCCAGGGCCCGCCCACCCTCGCGGGCAACTGGATCGACGACCCCGAACTCAACCCGTACCGGCTCGCCGAGGGCCGGGTCCCGGCAGCCACCGGCGAGGTCGTCGTCAACAGGGCCGCGGCCGAGGCAGGAAAGCTCCGCATCGGCGACACGACGACGCTGCGCACCCCCGACCCCGTCCGCGTCACCCTGGTCGGCCTGGCCACCTTCGGCGGCGAGGACGGCATGGCCCAGGTCACCTACACCGGCATGACCCGCGCCGACGCCGAGAAGTACCTCGCGCCGAAGCCGGGCACGGCCGCCACCATCCAGGTCAGGGCGGGCCCCGGGACCGGCCAGCAGCAGCTCGTGGACGCCCTGGCGCCCGTACTGCCCAAGGGCGTCGAGGCCCTCACGGGACAGGCGTCCGTGACCGAGAGCCAGGACATGATCTCGGGCCTGTTCCTGAGCCTGTTCACCACGCTCCTGCTGGTCTTCTCCGGAATCGTGCTGCTCGTCGCGACGTTCTCCATCCACAACACCTTCGCGATCGTCGTCGCCCAGCGCACCCGGGAGAACGCCCTCCTGAGGGCGCTGGGCGCGGAACGGCGACAGGTGGTCGCCGCCACCCTGACAGAGGCCGCGGCCGTCGCCGTGCTCGCCTCCGCGGCAGGACTGCTCATCGGCATCGGGATCGCGCTCGGTCTGCGGGCACTCTTCCCGGTCATCGGATTCCCCTTCCCCGAAGGCGAGTTGGTGGTGAGCGCCCTGTCGATGACGCTACCGCTGCTCGTGGGCGTCCTCGTCTGTCTCGGATCCGCGCTGCTGCCCGCCGTACGGGCCGGCCGCACCGCACCCCTCGCCGCCCTGCGGGAGACCGCCGTGGACGGATCGGGCACCTCCCGCACCCGCGCCGTCGTCGGTACGGTCCTGGGGCTCGCCGGGGTCGTCGTCATCCTGCTCGGTGTGCTCGCCACGCCCTCGCTCGTACTCTCGGCCACGGGCGCCGTCCTGGCACTCGCCGCGTTCGTGGTGCTCGGCCCCATCGCGTCCGCGTCGGCCGTACGGATCCTGGGCGCGCCACTGGACCGGCTGCGCGGCGTCACCGGCGGCCTCGCCCGGCGCAACGCGCTGCGCAGCCCGGGACGCACCGCGGCGACCGCGAGTGCCCTGATGATCGGCGTCGCCGTCGTCTCCCTCTTCACCGTGTTCGGGTCGTCCCTGAAGGCGACCATGGACCAGACGGTGTCGCGCTCCTTCGCGGGCGACCTCGCCGTCAGCACCCCGTCCTTCGGTGCGGGCGGCAGCGGCCTCAGCCCGGAACTGGCCCCCGCGCTCGCGGCGCTCCCCGAGGTGGAGACCGCCGTCGGACTGGGCGGGGGAGTGGCGAAGGCGGACGGTGCGGGACGCGCCCTGACCATCACCGACCCGGCCGCACTGAGCCGCGCCTTCGACCTCGGGAGCGTCGAAGGATCGTTCGGCGGACTCGGAACGGACGGGCTCGCCGTCTCGCGCACCGAGGCGGACAAGCGGGGCTGGCACACCGGCAGCACCGTCCGGCTCGCCTTCACCGACGGGCAGCGGCAGACCTTCACCGTACGGGCGCTCTACACGGAGTCGGAGCTCGCGGGCGACTACGTACTCACCCGGCAGGCCTGGGCCCCGCACAGCGGCCGGGAGGCCGACCGGCTCGTCTCCGTCACCTTCGAGGAAGGCGTCGACGGCGCCGCGGGCAAGGCCGCCGTGGAGCGCGCCGCCGCCGCGTACGGAAACCCGGAGGTGCAGACCCGGGACGAGTACGCGCGGTCCGCTGCGGGAGCCATCGACATGATGCTCACCCTCGTCTACGCCCTGCTCGCGCTCGCCGTACTGATCGCACTGCTGGGCATCGCCAACACGCTCACCCTCGCGCTGCACGAACGCACCCGGGAACTCGGCCTCTTGAGGGCGGTCGGCCAGACCCGCGCCCAGCTGCGTGCCATGGTCCGCTGGGAGTCGGTGCTGGTCGCCGCCTTCGGCACGGCGGGCGGGCTCGCCCTCGGCGTGCTCCTGGGCTGGGTACTGGTCCGGGCGTCCGGAGACACGGGCAGCGCCGCCTTGGTGTTCGCCGTGCCGCCGGTGCAGATCGCGGTGGTGGTCCTGGTCGGCGTCGCCGCAGGAGCGCTCGCCGGATGGCGACCTGCCCGAAGGGCGGCCCGCCTGGACGTACTCCGGGCCATCGCCACGTCCTGACGCGGACGTACCGAGGGTCCTCGCCACGTCAGGCGGCACGGTGACGTGACGGCGGAGGGCCGGCCGGAGGGGGGCCGGCCGACCCGCCGTTGCAGAGCCCGGTCGGCCCCGCTGTGTGCAGAGCCCGGTCAGCCCACTGCGGCGGAACGGGCCTGCGCGGTGCGTTTCTTGCGCTCGCGCCCCGGGTGCGGCGCCACCGCCACCGTGGCCCCGGGCGCGGGCAGGGCGAACCAGACGGTCTTGCCCGAAGCGCCCTGTGGGCGTACGCCCCAGCTCTCGCTGACCGCCTCGATCAGCGCCAGACCGCGCCCGCCGGTGTCGAGCAGACCGGGGTCGCCCATCGTCGGAAGGGTCGGGTCGTGGTCGTGGACGGACACCGTGAGCCGGCCGAGCAGCAGCTCGATCTCCACGGTGCAGATCTTGTCCGGCTGGGCGTGCCGGTGGACGTTGGTCAGCAGCTCGGTGACTCCGAGCGCCGCCTGGTCTATCAAGGGGTCCAGATGCCAATAGCGCAGTTGCGCCGATACGATCCTGCGGACTTGGCCGATCCGCGACGGCAGGGCTTGGAGCTCCACCGTGCAGTGCCTACTGGGCTGGCTGATCACGGCTGCGACTCCCCGATTGAGGTCGGAAGACGGTCGAAGACGATCCGGGTGCCGGGGTCCGGCCCGGCGGTGGACTGGATCACAGCGTCACCGCCTTGGCACCCTGTGTGAGGTACCGCCAGGGTCACCCGGCGCGCACCCCCGCGCAACTCGCGTCGCCTCAGCCACGTGCACCGCGCAGCGTTTCGAGGAGGCGCCCGCCCGGCTCGGCCATCGTCAGGCGGTAGCGGATCCCGTTCAGCCTGGCCACCATCCGGCCCTTTCCGGCGAACCACGGCCGGCCCGCCGTGACCGACTCCAGCGGAGCGCTGTCGATCGTGCCGCCGTCACTTCTCAGCAGGGCGAGAGTGCCGTCCCGCACCAGGACCTGACCCGCCCTGGTGAGCGAGCGCGGCCACCGCTCTATCCGTACGCCCAGCGCGCTGAAATCGGGCTCTGCCATTGTGTGTTCGCCCCCTTCCCGTGAGCCCCCGTGTCCTGTCGATCCCTACTGCTGCGCAGTCTGCACGGGGGCGGGCGCGCGCACCAGAGGCGAGGGGACGCCGACGGTGGTGTGCCCGGATCCGCACCCCCGATCGGTCTGCCCGCGAGCGGCGGAACCGTAACCCTAGGGAGCCCTATGGGTGCCCAAAGTGAACGTTTGTGCAGGTGGGCGGCTTAAAGTGGCGAGTGGGAGGCTGCCGTGCCGCGTGCCCATGCCGCAGGCACGGCTGTCGCGCGGCGTGCCCATGCCGCAGGCACAGCATCCCGACGCAACCGTACGGAACCGCACGGCACAGCACGGAAGAGCACGAGGAGTGGCGCGGATGAGCAGCATCGACCCGGCAGAGCACGACGGCCCCCGGGTGGCCGGCGTACCCGTCGCCGTACCCACCGTCGACGTGGACCGCAGCGATCCGGAGTACCGGGCCTGGCTCAAAGAGGCCGTGCGCAAGGTGCAGGCGGATGCCAACCGGTCCGCCGACACCCACCTGCTGCGCTTCCCGCTGCCCGAGCACTGGGGCATCGACCTGTACCTCAAGGACGAGTCGACGCATCCGACCGGCAGCCTCAAGCACCGGCTCGCCCGCTCGCTGTTCCTGTACGGGCTGTGCAACGGCTGGATCCGGCCGGGGCGCCCCGTCATCGAGGCGTCCAGCGGATCCACCGCCGTCTCCGAGGCGTACTTCGCGAAGCTGATCGGCGTGCCGTTCATCGCCGTGATGCCGCGCACCACCAGCGCCGAGAAGTGCCGCCTGATCGAGTTCCACGGCGGCCGGTGCCACTTCGTGGACGACTCGCGCAAGTTGTACGAGGAGTCCGCCCGACTCGCGGCGGAGACCGGCGGCCACTACATGGACCAGTTCACCTACGCCGAGCGGGCCACCGACTGGCGCGGCAACAACAACATCGCCGAGTCGATCTACCAGCAGCTGAAGCTGGAGCGCTTCCCCGAGCCCAGCTGGATCGTCGCCACGGCCGGCACCGGCGGCACCTCCGCGACCATCGCCCGGTACGTGCACTACATGCAGTACGACACCTTCATCTGCGTCCCCGATCCGGAGAACTCCTGCTTCTTCGACGGCTGGACGCGGGGCGACCCGCTCGCCACGAGTGACTGCGGCTCGCGCATCGAGGGCATCGGACGCCCCCGCATGGAGCCCTCGTTCGTGACCGGCGCCGTCGACCGGATGATGAAGGTCCCCGACGCGGCGAGCATCGCGGCCGTACGTGCCCTGGACGAGGCGCTGGGCCGCAAGGCGGGCGGTTCCACCGGCACCGGACTGTGGAGCGCCCTGAAGATCGTCGCCGAGATGGTGGAGCAGGGGCGCACGGGCAGCGTGGTCACCCTGATCTGCGACCCGGGCGACCGCTACCTCGACAAGTACTACTCGGACGACTGGCTCGCCGAGCAGGGACTCGACATCGCTCCGTACGCGGCGGCCATAGAGAAGTTCCTGAAGACCGGCGTCTGGCCGTAGGCGCCGGCGCCAAGTCCCTTACGCGCCAAGTCCCTCAATCCGAAGGCCGGCCGGCCCGCTCCGCCGTCAGGCGTACGTCCAGCTCGCGCACCGCGTCGCGTAACGCGCGCCCCACCCCGGGGCGGGCCGCCCGCAGCACGAGCCGCAGCGGCGCAGGGCCGTCCACCGCCATCGTCCACTGCACCCGGGTCGCGGCCCCCGTCGGCCAGATCCGCCACTCCTCCAGCATGGCCCGCACACCGGGTGCGTTGGAGAGGTCGACCCGGTAGGCGTAGCGCTTCGACGGCTCCGCGGCCAGGACCGTCTCCATGAACTTGGTGCCGCCCCTGAGGTGCACCTCGCGGCCCTCCGCAGTCGGCCGGGCGAACGTCACGGCCGAGAACCAGCGGGGCCACTCGGCGGTCTCGTCGGCGAGCGCCCGGTACACGTCCTCGGGCGGCGCGGAGACCTCGGCGGCGAAGACCAGGCGTACGGGTGCGGACTCGGCGAAGTCGAGGCCGACGCCCCGGAGTTGGCGGGCCATGCGGGGTACCTCCGGCGTGAGGGAACTGCTGGCGCGTGCGTGTGCGTGTACGCGCAAAGATAGTTGACGTGCTGTCAGTTGTCGTCGGGGTGGGCGACCGTCGCGTCCTCGCCGGCCACGACCAGTCCCGGCAGGTGCTCCGCCATCTCCTCGCGCGCCGCCGCGAGAAGCCCCTGGTCCGTGACGAACGCGTCCACCTGGTCCAGCGTCGCGAAAGAACTCAGTCCCACCGTCCCCCACTTGGTGTGGTCCGCGACCACCACCACCCGGCGCGCCGAGCCCACCAGGCGCCGGTTCGTCTCCGCCTCCGCGAGGTTCGGCGTGGAGAGACCCGCCTCCACCGATATCCCGTGCACCCCGAGGAAGAGCACGTCGAAGTGGAGCGAGGCGATCGCCTGGTCCGCGACCGGCCCGACGAGCGAGTCCGAAGGGGTGCGCACGCCGCCGGTGAGCACCACCGTCGCGGCCCCGGTGCTGTCGCCGCCCGCCTGGCGCGCCGTGTGGAACACGTCCGCCACCCGCACCGAGTTGGTCACCACCGTCAGGTCCGGCACGTCAAGAAGGTGCCGGGCCAGGGCGTACGTCGTGGTGCCCCCCGAGAGTGCGATGGCACTGCCCGGCACCGCCATCGCGGCGGCGGCCCGGGCGATGTCCTCCTTGGCGGACAGCTCCAGCGCCGACTTCGCCTCGAACCCGGGCTCGTGGGTGCTCGCCTCGACCACCGGCACCGCACCGCCGTGCACCTTTTCCACGACCCCCTGCCGGGCGAGCGCGTCGAGATCGCGGCGCACCGTCATGTCGGAGACGTTCAGGCGCCGGGTCAGCTCGTTGACCCGCACCCCGCCGCGGCGCCGTACCTCGTCGAGGATGAGGGCGCGGCGCTGTTCGGCGAGCAGGTTCTGATTCTCGGTCACTGCGGGCCCCGGTCCTTTCCACGTCGCCGTAAGGGTTGCTCATCCTCGCACGGGCGGCAATGCGCCTCCACTGCCGGTGGGCGGTGCGGTGCCATGCACATTTCATGGGGGCGACTCGCGAAGAATGTGCGTCGGGGGTGGGCAGCGGGGGCCCTCTCCGGGATGCTGAAAGCCCCACCGTCAAGCACCCGCGCCGGCCCTCCGGGAACGCCCCGGTCCGCCGGCCCTCCGGAAAGTCCCACGGCAACGTGGCCGTGCACCGCCTCGCCACCGCTCTGCCGCTCCACCCCTCCCTTTCTCCTCCTCCCCTCCCCACCCCACTCCTCGCACCCGCACGAGAGCGAGTCCGCAGTGCCCTCTGTCCCCACCGCCCCGGACGGTCCCGCTCCGGACGCACTCGCCCCGGATCGGCCCGCCCCGGAGGGCCCCGTCGCCGACGGCCCCGTGCCCGCCCTCGAACTCCTCGTCCACGGCGTCGGCGGGTCCACCCCGCAGGACATGCTCGGCGACCCCCGCACCGTCCGCGTCAGCGGCGACGGCACCGCCGCGGTCTTCCGCCGCACCGAGGACGCCGACGCCGAGGACCGGCCCGCCGACTACCGCGACAAGCCGATCCCCGAGGCGTACGTCTGGTCCAACCTCACCTCGGGCAACGGCATCCGGGCACTCTGGCTGCTCCTGCTCCCCTTCATGGTCGTCAACCTCGCCCACTGGATGCGTCCCACCACCGAAGGCCACACCCGCACCATAAGGATCTACGGCGTCCTGGTGCGCCTCCTCGCCCTCACCCTCACCCTGCTCCTGGTCGCCGCCGCCTGCGAAGTCGCCATGGACCTCACCGCCTGGCAGTGCGCGGGCTCGGCCGCCTGCTCGGGGAAGAAGTCCTGGCTCGGGTTCCTGTCCGCCGCGAACGGCGGCTGGTGGAGCCAGCCGGGCCGCCGCATCGCGCTGGCCGCCCTGGTGCCCGCCGCCCTCACCGGACTGCTCTGGTACCTCTCGCACCGCACCTGGAGCGCGTACGAGTCCCAGCAGCCGCTGCCGGTCTCCGAATCCGCCGACCCCGAGGGCGCCGCCGCCCCCGCACTCGGCCGGCCCGGCTTCTGGTACGGACGCAGGCTCGTCGCCCGGCTGCGGGCCGCGCACACCGCCGCCGGATTCCTCGTCGTGGCCGCCGCCCTCACCCTCGCCACCGCGCGCCACGACCGGTCGGCCGCGAACTCCGTCCTCGACGCGTGCGGTTGGGCACTCCAGGGCCTGCTCGCGGCCGGCTTCGCCGTGGCGCTCTGGGTGATCTGCCGACGCGGACGCAGCGAGTCCCGCTTCGACCTGGTCCTCGACCGCACCCTGGTCACCGTGCTGCCCGCCACCGCGCTCACCGGACTCGTACTGGCCGTGCTGTACGCCGGCTGGTCCCGGCCCGGCTGGAAGTCGTCCGGCCAACTCACCGGCGGAGCACGCGCGTTCGGCATGCTGGCGCTCTCCCAACTGGTGCTGGTCCTCGCGCTCGCCGCCGTCGCGCTCGCCCTGCACCACCGCGCGCCCGTCGCACGTACCTCCATGCGCGGACTCGGCGGACCCGCCGTCGCCATGCTGGCCTGCGCGCTCGGCGGCGTCATGTCGGGCGGCGTCGCCCAGCGCGTCGCCGACTGGCTCGACGGCCCCGGCACCCCCGGCATGGCCACCGGCCCCGCCGACGCGGTGATCGGCCCGCCCGTCCTGCTGACCTGGCAGGCCTCCGTCATCCCGCCGCTGCTGTGCGTACTGCTCCTGCTGGCCGTCCACTACGGCGTCCGCACCTGGCGCACCCGCAGCGCCCTGGCCGCCCGCGTCGAGGCCGACTACCCCGGCGAGAACCCCGACCCGGTCAGGACCGGCCGCATCGCCCTCACCCGCGCCGCGGCCGCCCTCACCGACCACGCCCCCCGCATGACCGCCGCCCTGTCCGGTACGGCGCTGGCGCTCGGCGCCGTCGCGCTCCTCGGCGCGTACCTGTACGACGAGGTGCCCGGCCGCGCCGCCAAGGGCACGCCCACCCCCGTCGAAGCCCTCGCGCACACCTCGCAGGCCCTCGGCTCCTGGCTGATCGGCTTCGGGTTCCTGCTCTTCGTCACCTGGGGTCGGCGCGCCTACCGCGACCCCAAGGCCCGGCGCACCATCGGGATCCTGTGGGACGTCGGCACCTTCTGGCCGCGCGCCGCCCACCCCTTCGCGCCGCCCTGCTACGCGGAGCGCGCCGTCCCCGACCTCACCTGGCGGATGGCCACCTGGACCGAACGCACCCAGGGCCGCCTCGTCATCTCCGGCCACTCACAGGGCAGCGTCCTGTCCGCGGCAGCCGTCTGGCAGCTCCCGCGGCACACCCGCCGCCGGGTCGCCCTGCTCACCTACGGAGCCCCGCTGGAGCGGCTGTACGGACGCTGGTTCCCCGCCTACTTCGGGCCGTCCTGCCTGCGCCACCTGCACGACGAGGTGGACTGCTGGCGCAACCTCTGGCGGCACACCGACCCGATAGGGGGCCCGGTCCGCGTCGTGCCCGACGAGGACCGCCACCCGGTGGACCACGACGCACTGCTCGACCCGCTCGCGTACGGCCGCACCCGTGAACACCCGCTGCCCGCACCGATACTGGGCCACTCCGACTACCAGGCGGACCCGGTCTTCGCCGCCGAGCGCGACAAGCTCCTGGACCGGCTGCCGCCCCCGTCGTTGCCCCGCCAGCAGGCCAACGGCGCTGCGGATCAGGGCAGTTCGGGCAGGTCGTCCGGGTAGAGCAGCGTCAGGTCGTCCGTGGACACCTCGGTGAACTGGGCGACTCGGCCCGCGTGCCGCTCCACCATCGACTCGAAGGTCTGCCTGGCGGTCCGGCCGTTGCCGAAAGCCGGGCCCTTGGGCAGCGCCGTGAAGTACTTCAGCAGCGCCTCAGGAGTGCCCGTTCCGAGCCGGTACTCATGGTCGTCGGCCTGCTGCTCGACGATCCGCAGCAGCTCGTCCGGCTCGTAGTCGGAGAAGGTGATGGTCCGTGAGAAACGGGACGCCACACCGGGGTTGACGGTAAGGAAGCGTTCCATCTCCACCGTGTAGCCCGCCACGATCACCACCACCGCCTCCCGGTGGTCCTCCATCAGCTTCACCAGGGTGTCGATGGCCTCCTTGCCGAAGTCCCGGCCGGAGTCCTCGGGAGAGAGCGCGTACGCCTCGTCGATGAACAGCACCCCGCCGCGCGCCCTGTCGAACGCCTCCTGGGTGCGGATCGCCGTCGACCCGATGTGCTCGCCCACCAGGTCCACCCGCGACACCTCGACGAGATGGCCGCGCTCCAGCACCCCGAGGGAGGCCAGGATCTCGCCGTACAGCCGGGCCACCGTGGTCTTGCCGGTGCCGGGGGAGCCGGTGAACACCAGGTGCCGGCGCACCGACGCCGCCTTGAGGCCGGCCTCCTGCCGCCTGCGCCCGATCTCGATCATGTCCGTGAGGGCGCGCACCTCCCGCTTGACGCTCTCCAGGCCCACCAGTGCGTCGAGTTCGCCGAGCACGTCCTGCGAGGCGCGGGCCGGGTCCGCCGAAGGGGACTCGGGCGCGGCGGCCGTCGTGGGCTGCGAGGGGATGTTCGAGAGCAGCCCGGGGGACTGGGTCGCGGTCAGGACCACCGGCGGCGGCGCGGCAGCGGCCGAGGCCTTCGCGGCGCTCTCGTCGCTGGTGCAGTCCTCGACGACGGGACCGTCCTCGGCGAACTCGTAACCGCCGCGCGCGCACCGCTCGGTGCGGCAGCGCGTGAGCGTCGTACGGCAGCCGTCCATCACGTGGAAGCCGTAGCCGCTGCTGCCGGTCACCCGGCAGTTGTGGAAGGTGCCGCGGCCCTCGGCCGAGACGTAGAAGCCCGACTCGGCGGGGGAGGTGACCGTGCACCGCTCGATGCGCGGGTCGGCGCCCTTGGTGACGATCACGCCCGTCTGCACGGCGTCGATCGTGCAGCCCGCGAGGGTGCCGCCGCTGCCGTGGTCGCGGAACCAGGCCCCCGTCGACGCCTCTTTGATGCGGCAGTCGTCGAGCTGGGCGATCGCCCCGTCGCTCACCGACACGGCGGTGTTGCGCACCTGGGAGAGGTCGCTGTCGACGACGTCGGCGCGCGAGCCCCGGTCCAGGACGAAGAGGGCGTCCGGTACGTCGTGGACGCGGCAGGAGTTCAGGACGACGCTCGCGCCGTCGCTGACCCACACCGCCGGGTAGTCGCCCGTACTGTCGTGGATCTCACAGCCGTTGGCGTCCACACGCGTGCCCGGGTCCCACACCGAAAGGCCGTTGCGGCCGAAGCGGCGCACCGTCGAGCGCGACAGCGTCAGCACCGCGCGCCCGCGCAGATCGACGGCGTTCTCCGGGATGTCGTGGATGTCGCAGTCGGACAGCGTCAGCACCGCGTCCGTGTCCAGCGTGACGCCGTCCGCCGAAGTCCGGTGCACCGCACACTCCTTGAGGTGCCCGGCGCCGCGCGAGGTGATCTGCACGCCGGTGCCCTTCACCTCGTACACCTCGCAGCCGATCGCCTCGACGGCGGAGCCCTCGCCGGTCACCGCGAGCCCCGAGCCCGAGGTGTGATGGATCCTGCACCGCTCCAGCCGGGGGTGCGCGCCCCCGCTGACCGAGACGCCGGCCTGGCCCGCCGCGACGACCTCGCAGTCCTCGAAGAGGCCGCCCGAATTCTCCAGCACGCCGATGCCGACACCGCCGGGGTTGTCGATCGTGCAGCGCCGCACCGTCGGTCTGGCGCCGCCGCGCACCTCGATGCCGACGGCCGAGCGCGTCACGATGCGCAGGCCCTCCAGCTCCGGAGTGCCGTCCTCGATCAAGAGGGTGGGCGCGGCCGAGTCCTGGCCCTCCAGGCACAGTTCCTGTACGACGGCGGAGGCGCGCACCGTCAGCGCGACGCCGTCGACCGGGGCGATCCGCACCGACCCGGCGCCGCCCTCGGGGGCGCGCAGCGTCACCGCGCGCCGTACGACGAGGTTCTCCCGGTACGTACCCGGGGCGATGGTGAGGACGTCACCGTCCCCCGCGGCCTCCAGAGCGGCGGCGAGGGAGTCGTACTCACCCGTGCGGCGCCGCCACCTCGAAGTGCCCGAGTGCGTCACCTGGACCGTGCCCTGTGCCATGGCGTTGCCGTGCCCCCACCTCGTACGTCCCGCTGTTCGCTTCGATCTCGCTGCACCACCGTAGCGCGCGGGGGAAGCGGCAGTTGACCGGTCCGGGCGACGTCAGCCGCCCGCGCCCGTGCGGCCCCATTCGGGACCGGCCTTCGCCCACGCCCGGTCGAGGTGCTCGTACCGCCGTTGCACCAGACGGCGTACGACCAGGAGCCTGGCGCCGTGCGCGAGGCCCCCGGCCAGGGCTGCCGCGCCGATGCCCGTGAGCGCGGCCTGGACGGCGGCCGTGGAGGCGTCCACGGGGCGGTTCACGATCCGGCCGCGGTCGTCGGTCCACAGCGGGAACGTGTCCCCGGGGTCCGCCGTCCTGCGGGCCGTCGTCGCCCTCCCCGTGTGTCTGCTGCCGTCGTACGCGGTCCAGCGGGCCAGCACACCGACGGGGCCCGGGTACCCGGCGCCCGCCTCGGCCTCGCCGTAGGTGCGCTGTTCACGCAGCGGACGCAGCACCAGGCCCGTCGTCGCGTGCCGCTCCTGCTGCTGGACGCGCACCGCGTGCTGGAGGGAGGCGTTGGCGCGCAACCCGACGGCCAGGCCGGCGGCCGGGGCGGCGAAGACGATCAGCAGGAGCGCGCCCAGCGCCACCCAGGCCTCCACGAGATCGGTGCCGCGCCGCAGCGGGCTGTCCCGCCAGCGCCACACGCCCGAAGCCGTCCAGTGCCTCCGGTCGGACCGCGTCCGCCGCGCCGCCCGCGACGGCCCCTCCGCTGCATGCACAGTCCCGTGCCCCTTCCGCGTCCGTTCAACGCGCCTGCCGCATCAGCGAGTTCCCGGAAGGGGATGTGCTCATTCGGCCGAATCGGGACAGAACTCTATGCGCCCTCGACGGTCACCGGGTCACCGATCCGCAGCACCCCGGTGCCCTCCGGCACCAGGTTCTGGCCGAAGACCAACCGGCTGCCGAACCTGCGGTGCTTCGCGAGCGTGCGCAGCGGCTCCTTGCCGCGCTCGGACGTGGCCTGGTCCGTGGTGGTGACGACGCAGCGTCCGGACGGTTTCGCCACCCGGAAGGAGACCTCGCCGACGGTGATCCGCCGCCAGCCGTCCTCGGCCCAGGGGGCCGGCCCGTCCAGCACCACATTCGGCCGGAACCGGTTCATCGGCAGCGGGCCCTCGTCCGGCATGTCGCCCTG
This sequence comes from Streptomyces sp. NPDC054863, assembly GCF_053610825.1. Classification (NCBI taxonomy): domain Bacteria; kingdom Bacillati; phylum Actinomycetota; class Actinomycetes; order Kitasatosporales; family Streptomycetaceae; genus Streptomyces; species Streptomyces sp. NPDC054863. The sequence goes on from NZ_JBSGZD010000073.1 coordinate 12,675, forward strand.
GGCTATCAGGGAGTTGAGGGCGTCCAGCGAGGACAGCGTGGTGACGAGCAGCGGGTAACCGTCGGCGAAACTCACCGTCTCGCCCTCGCGCGCGAAGTCGGGGTCGACGGGGCGGCGGTGCGCCGGGTCGTCCATGTGCACCAGCCGCGCCTCAGTGCCCAGGTAGGCGCTCCACCAGGCGTCGGCCGCCGAACCGGCGTGCACCGCCTCGTACTTCTCGCCGAACAGCAGCACCGGGACCGTCCGCACGGGATCCGGGACGGCCACCTCCAAGGGGTCGAGGCCCGGAGCGGACAGCCGGACCGCACCGCCCGGCAGCGGCTCGGACGCCGCCAGCGCCAGCCGCGCGTGCTCGCGCTGAGTGATCCCCTTCCCCGACGCATCGGTCAGCAGCCATCTGCGGTCCCCCGCAGGCCCCCAGGGCTCGACCGTCATCGCGCGGGGTGCGCAGCCCCGCGTCGCCTTCACCGGATAGACGTGCAGCGAGTGCACCGACACCTGAACAGATTTAGCCATGCTGTCCATCCTGCCAGCAGGCTCGGACAACCGTCCGAGCCCGCTGTGCACCTCCCGACGTGCCCGTGCCTGCGGCGGCCCCGGTCGCTCCCTAGTAGCCCCGACCGCCCTGCTGGTACTGGCGGTTGTACGGGTCCTCGTACGGTGCGGCGGCGGGCGCGGGACGCGGAGCGACCGGACGCATCGCCTCGTACCCGGCGGGCGCGACGGGACGCTGCGGCTGCTGCCCCTGCGGTGCGACCGGGCGCTGCGGCTGCGGGCGCTGCATCTGCGGGGGCTGGGCGCCCGGGTAGCCGCGCGGCGGGCCCGCCTGCTGCGGAATGTAGGGCACCGGCGCGTTCTGGAGCTGCGGGACGGGAGCCTGCTGGAGATGCGGCGCCTGCTGGTACTGCGCGGGCATCTGCTGCTGCGCGGGCTGGGGGTAGCCGTACGCGGGCTGAGGGTGCGAAGGTGCGGCCGGCAGCGCGGGGAGAGCGGACGGCAGGGCCGGCAGGTAGCTGTTGCCGGTGTCGTACATGGCGGGCACCCGGATCGGGGCGATCTGGGGCGTACCGCGCTCGGCGACCAGGGAGTCGTAGATCGGGGTGTCCGGGAAGGACGGGGCGGAGTAGTAGCCGCCGCCATAGGTGGCGCGGGGGGAGGTCATGGCACATAAGTTAAGCCCAAGATGTTCTGGTTGGGGAGCCCGATAAGAGGGTTGTTTTGCGTGTTGTGAGTGGCTCAGGGTCACTAATCAGAGCGAACTTGGGAAAATCGGTCGTCTTGTAGCGTTCGGATCGTGTAAGGAACGGTCTATTTCGACTCGTGATGGGGGCGAGCATGTCCATGCTTAAGGGAACCAACGTGCCGGTGCCGGCACAGTCCGTGAGGGTCGAGGTCGGCCGCCGATCGGGACCGGGAGTGCCCGACGTCGACGCGTCGGCGCTGCTGCTCACCGGCGGCCGGGTGCGCTCGGACGCCGACTTCGTGTTCTACAACCAGCCCGCGCACGCCTCGGGGGCGGTCCGGTACGACGGCAAGCAGCCGGGCGGTGACGGGGTCGTGACGGACACCCTCTCCGTCGACCTCGCACGTGTGGAGAGCGCCGTCGAGACCGTCGTGGTGGCCGCGTCCGCCGACAGCGGCAGCTTCGGACAGGTGCCCGGCCTGTACGTACGCGTGCTCGACGCGGCGAGCGGTGCGGAGATCGCCCGCTTCGACAGCCAGGACGCCACCGTCGAAACGGCGTTCGTGCTCGGGGAGCTCTACCGGCGCCAGGGTGCCTGGAAGTTCCGGGCGGTGGGGCAGGGCTACAGCAGCGGCCTCGAAGGACTCGCGACGGACTACGGCATCACGGTCGACGAACCGCAGCATGCGGCCCCCGCGCCCGCGCGCACTCCTGCACCCGCGCCTGCCGCTGCGCCCGCGCCCGCTCCTGCTCCTGCGGCGCCCGCGTGGCCCGCAGCGCCGTCGGCCCCGGCCGCCTCGCAGACCCCCGCCTGGCCCTCGGCGCCGACGCCGTCCCACGCCACGCCGCCTCCAGCCCCGGTGGCCCCCGCGCCCGCCCCCGCGGCTGCGCCCGCCCCCGTACGGCTGACCAAGGTCACGCTCACCAAGGCCTCGCCGACCGTCTCCCTCGCCAAACAGGGCGGCACCGGCGGGGCGATGCGCGTCAACCTCAACTGGGAGTCCCGCAAGCAGTTCAAGGGCTGGGGCAGCAAGCTCGGCCGGGCGATGGCCCAGCACTCCGACCTCGACCTCGACCTGTGCGCCCTGTACGAACTCTCCGACGGCCGCAAGGGCGTGGTGCAGGCCCTGGGCAACGCCTTCGGCTCCCTCAACCAGCCGCCGTACATCCTTCTCGACGGCGACGACCGCACCGGAGCGCTCTCCTCCGGCGAGAACCTCACCGTCAACCTCGACCACAAGGACCAACTGCGCCGGGTGCTCATCTTCGTGACCATCTACGAGGGCGCGCGCTCCTTCGCAGACCTGCACGCCACGGTGACCCTCACCCCGCACAACGGCGCCCCGATCGACTTCTCGCTCGACGAGTGCACCGTGCCCTCGACCGTCGCGGCCCTCGCCCTGATCAGCTACGAGAACGGCGACCTCACGGTCCGCAGGGAGGCCCAGTATCTGGTGCCACAGCGCGGAGTGAGCCCGCAGCGCACGGTCGACCAGGCCTACGGATGGGGCATGAACTGGACCCCCGGCCGGAAGTGAGTGCCCCTCAGCGGTCCGGCGCGGCCTCGGGACGGGCGTACGTACGCCCCTTCCAGGCCGCGCCCCGACCCCGGTGGTGCTGCACGGCCGAGTCCACCGTCATCAGCGCGTACAGCAGCGCCGTGAACGGCAGCAGCGGCGCCGTCGCGAGCGAGAGCCGGTAGTAGCGCAGCATCGGGAGGAACGTCCCCGTCATCACCGCCCACGCCGCGAACCCCGCCCACCCGGCCGCGGTGTCCCCGGTCAGCAGCCCGGCGCCCAGTGCGTACGGCGGTACCAGATACACCAGCGCGAGCCCGGCCACCGTCCCGAACAGCAGCAGCGGGTTGTGCCGCAGTTGCGCGTACGCGCTGCGCGACACCATCCGCCACAGATCGCCGAGCCCCGGGTAGGGGCGCACGCTGTCCACCCGCTCGGCGAGCCCCAGCCAGATCCGCCCGCCGCCGCGCCGCACGACCCGGGCCAGCGCCACGTCGTCGATCACCGCACCCCGGATCGACTCCGGCACGCGCGCACGCTCCGCCGCCTCCGTACGCAGCAGTACGCACCCGCCCGCCGCGGCGGCCGTCCGCGCACCTTCGCGGTTGATCCACCGGAACGGATACAGCTGCGCGAAGAAGTACACGAAGGCAGGGACGACGAGGCGCTCCCAGAAGCTCTCGACGCGCAGCCGGGCCATCTGCGACACCATGTCGAAGCCGCCGCCGCGGGCCGAGGCCACCAACTCCCGCAGGCTGTCCGGCTCGTGGGCGATGTCGGCGTCCGTCAGCAGCAGGTACTCCGGGCTGCTCGCGCGGGCCAGCTCGATCCCGTACCGCACCGCCCACAGCTTTCCCGTCCAGCCGGGTCCCGGGTCGCCGGGGGAGACCACCGTCAGCGGCAGCCCGCCGTACCGCCCCGACAGGGCGCGCGCCAGCTTTCCCGTGCCGTCGCTGCTCCCGTCGTCCACCAGGATCACCTCGGCGCCGCCCGGATAGTCCTGGGTCAGCAGCGACGGCAGGCTCCGCGGCAGCACCGCCGCCTCGTCGCGCGCGGGCACGACCACGGCGACGTACGGCCACCGGCCCTCGGGCGGCTCGGCCCGGTGCGGCAGGCGCTGGTCGGTGCGCCAGAAGAAGCCCTGGCCGAGGAGCAGCCACAGCCAGACGGTCAGCGATCCCACAGCGATCCACGCGACGACGCTCACCCGTCGCAGTCTGCCGCAGGAAGGAGCCCTTCCGGGAACATTCGACGCCCGCGCCTGCGCGGGAGGGGCAGGCGTGCGTGGTTTCCCCTGTCGCATAAAGTGACCGGGTGAAGATCGCGCTCATGGACTCCGGAATCGGACTGCTCGCAGCGGCGGCGGCGGTGCACCGTCTGCGGCCCGACGCAGACCTGGTCGTCGCCTCCGACCCCGACGGAATGCCCTGGGGGCCACGGACCCCGCAAGACATCACGGAGCACGCCCTCGCCGTCGCCAGGGCCGCCGCCGCGCACGAGCCGGACGCGCTGATCATCGGCTGCAACACCGCCACCGTGCACGCGCTGGACGCGATCCGCGCCGAGCTGGAGCCGCGGATCCCGGTCATCGGCACCGTCCCCGCGATCAAGCCCGCGGCTGCGGGCGGCGGCCCCTTCGCGATCTGGGCGACCCCCGCCACCACCGGCAGTCCCTACCAGCGCGGGCTGATCCGCGACTTCGCGGCGGGCGTCGAGGTCACCGAGGTGCCCTGCCCGGGCCTCGCGGACGCCCTGGAGGTCGCCGACGAGGCGGGCATCGACCGGGCGGTGGCTGCCGCCGCCGCCCTCACGCCGCCCGATGTAAGGACCGTCGTCCTGGGGTGCACCCATTACGAACTGGTCGAGGACCGGATCCGCACCGCTCTCCAGCAACCGGACGCCCCGAGTCCGTTGGTGTTGCTGGGGTCGGCGGAAGCGGTCGCGGCACAGGCACTTCGCCGGGCCGGCGCCGAGCCGGCCCCGGCTGCGGATCCCTCCTCCCACCTCACCGTTCTCCTCAGCGGACGCCTGTCCGCCACCCTCACGGCCCCGGCCCTCGCCTACACGGAGGGCCGTCTGCTGGCTGCCATGACCGCCGATCGTGAGTACGCTGCTGTACATGAGGGAAATCCCCCGGGCTGACGGTCTCCCGAGCGAGCCCGCCCCCAGCGCGAAGACCTGGACCGGCCGCGCGACGAACCGCGTGCAGTGGCTGCTCTCGGCCGCGGGCGCGGCGTTCCTGGCGCTCGGCATCGAACTCGCCGTCGACTCCTCGTGGGTTTCCGGCATCATTCCGCTCCTGATGGCGGTCGTCGGCTGCGTCGCCGCCGGCGTACTGATCATCTTCGGGACGCTCGCCTTCGTCCACGTCGCGGTGAAGGTCGACGACCACGCCCTGGAGGTGCGCTGCGGCCACATCGGGCTGCCGCGCCGCCGCATCCTGCTCGCGCACGTGATCGGCGCCGAGTTCGCCCCGCGCGTCACCCCGCGCCAGTGGGGCGGCTGGGGCTACCGCTGGCGGCCCGAGCAGGGCATGGCGGTGGTGGTCCGCCGCGGTGAGGCCCTGGTGCTGAAGCTGGGCGACGGACGGACGTTCACGGTCACCGTCGACGACGCTGCCGGCGCGGTCCGAGCCGTCCGGGACCGACTCCGCCTCGACACGGCGGGCAACAGGCCGGGCGCCTGACGCACCTGGGGCCGGCCCAACGGCGTCCGATGCGTGCGGGTCCGGTCTACCGCCGCTCTCCGCGTTCCCGCTCCTGCGCGGGCGCGTCAGATGTGCCGGTCGGCTGGAGCCGTGCCGTGGCCAGTCCCGCCAGCAGCGCCGCCCCCGCCGTCACCGGGGTGAAGCTCAGCGCGTTGCCGATGCTGGCCAGGGCGGCCAGGGCCGTCAGCGCGGCACCCGCGGTCAGCACGACGGGAGTGGCCCGGGGCGAGCGCCACAGGCCGTACATCAGCCAGCAGTAGGCCGCGCCCAGCAGCACCACGCCCACCACCCCCTGCTCGGCCGCCTGCTGCAGCGGCGCCGAGTGCGGCTTGCCGTCCGAGTTGATGGTCTGGCGGGCGACCTGGCTCAGGCCGCCGAACCGGTCGGGCCCCACCCCGAGCAGCGGGTTCTCCTTCGCCATGCCGAGCGCGTCCTGCCAAAGACCCACCCGGTTCGGGGTGAGCTGCCCCTGCAAGGACACGGTCAGCCCGTCCGGAAGCACGTCCTCCGCGACCGCCCACGACGCCCCGGCTACCAGCACCGCCGCCACCACGAGCCCCGCCAGGCCGAGCAGCCTCCGCCGCATCCGTACCGCAGCGAGCGAGCACAGCAGCACCCCCAGCGCCGCCACGAACCCGGCCACCGACCCCAGCGCGAGCGCCACCGCAGCCACCGCGAGAGCCACCAGCCGCAGCAGCACCCGTACCCACGGCACCCGCGCCGCCCCGGCAGCGATGCACGCCGCACCCGCTGCGAGCACCAGCAGCGCCGCCGCCGCACCCGTGTGCCCCGGGGCCGGGGAGGCGATCGCACCCGGCATGCCCTCCCGGGACGCCAGCGTCAGCCCGAGGGCACCGAGCGAGAGCCCGGTCGCGGCGAGCACCGGCAGCAGCGTGCCGAAGATCCGGCCGCACGCGTACCCGGCGGCGACCGCGAACACCGCGAGCAGCACCCCCTCCGGCCGTGCGTCCCGCCCGGCCGCGCAGATCAGCGACCAGACGGCGCACACGCCCAGCACGACGGCGCCCGCCACGTCGGCCAGTCCGCTCCGGTCCCGGGGCTCCCGCACGCCCTCCGGTGCGGGCCTGCCGTTCAGCACGTTCATCCCCGTCGCCCCCCGACCTGTGACGGGCCCCGCCCGCACCGGCCGGAACAGGCCGTGCGGCAGGGACTGGCGCACACGGTAACGGGAGTGGCGGGGGTTTGTGGACGTATCTCACAACATCGTGCAGAAACGATGCATCGCTTACGGGACAACAGCTGTTGCCGACCAGCCCTCGCCGCGTGCCCGCCGCGGCCGTCCGCCGCCGGGCAGCCCCCGTCCGCGTGACGGGACCGCCCTGCTCACGCCCCGGGCGCCACCGTAGACTCCGCCGGGTGAGCACCACCATCACCCCCGCAGCAGCCCCGCCGGAACCTGCCCCGGCCGCATCCCGCCGAGGGCTCTGGCTGGTGCGGTCCGCCGCAGCCGCCCTGTCCGGACTGCTGCTCTACGCGAGCTTCCCGCCCCGGCCCCTGTGGTGGCTGGCACTGCCCGCCTTCGCCCTGCTCGGCTGGGCCCTGCACGGGCGGCGGCTGCGCGCCGGGTTCGGGCTCGGCCTGCTGTCCGGGTTCGGCTTCCTCGTACCGCTGCTGTCCTGGACGGGCGAAGAGGTCGGCCCCGTGCCGTGGCTCGCGCTCGCCCTCCTGGAGGCGCTGTTCCTCGCCCTCGTCGGCATGGGCGTCGCTGCGACGTCGAAGCTGCCGGCCTGGCCGGTGTGGGCGGCCGGACTGTGGATCGTGGGGGAGGGGCTGCGCGCCCGGCTGCCCTTCGAGGGCTTCTCCTGGGGGAAGATCGCCTTCGGGCAGGCGGACGGGGTGTTCCTGCCGCTGGCCGCCCTCGGTGGCACGCCCCTGCTGGGCTTCGCCGTCGCCCTGTGCGGGTTCGGCCTCCATGAGGCGGTGCGCCAGTTCGTCTCGTACCGCAGCAGCCTTCCGGACGGCAGTCCTACGGCCCGCAGTCTTACGGACCGCGGGACGAGGACCGTCCCGCGTGCGGGCGTCGCGGCGGCGGCGCTCGCCGTCCTCGTCCCCCTCGTGGCGTCGCTCGCCGCCCGCCCCCTCCTCGACGACTCCGCCGAGGACGGCACCGCCACCGTCGCCCTCATCCAGGGCAACGTGCCGCGCCTGGGCCTGGACTTCAACGACCAGCGGCGCGCCGTCCTCGACAACCACGCCCGCCGCACCGAGCAGCTCGCCGCGGACGTGAAGGCCCACAAGGAACCCCGGCCCGACTTCGTGCTCTGGCCGGAGAACTCCTCCGACCTCGACCCGTACCGCAACTACGACGCCCGCGGCGTCATCGACCGGGCCGTCAAGAAGATCGGCGTCCCCGTCGCGATCGGCGCCGTCCTCACCCCGGACACCGGCAAGCTGCGCAACACCCTCATCCAGTGGGACCCGGAGCGCGGCCCCGTCGACACGTACGACAAGCGGCACATACAGCCGTTCGGCGAGTACATGCCGATGCGCGACTTCGCCCGCAACTTCAGCTCCGACGTGGACCGGGTGCGCCGCGACTTCGGCCCGGGCAAGAAGGTCGGCGTCTTCGACATGGCGGGCACCAAGGTCGGCCTGGTCACCTGTTACGAGGCCGCCTTCGACGACGCGGTACGGGACACCGTCGTGCACGGCGGCCAGGTCATCGCCGTACCCAGCAACAACGCCACCTTCGGCCGCAGCGAGATGACCTACCAGCAGCTCGCCATGAGCCGGGTGCGGGCGGCCGAGCACGGCAGGGCCGTCCTGGTGCCCGTCACCAGCGGCGTCAGCGCGGTCATCCAGCCCGACGGCAAGGTCGTCCAGCAGACGAAGATGTTCACCCCGGACGCACTCGTCGCCGAGGTCCCGTTGCGCTCCTCGCTCACCCCCGCCACCCGCGTCGGCATCGCTCCTGAGGTCGTCATCGGGCTGCTGGGTGCGGCCGGTCTCGCGTGGGCCGTCGCCCGATCAGTACGTGCACGGTGCACCAAATAGCTCCATTAGGGTCTTTTCATGGCTACTCCCGATTTCATCAAGAACATCCGCACCACCGCCGGTCACCAGCTGCTCTACCTCCCCGGCGTGACGGCCGTCGTCTTCGACGACGAGGGCCGGGTGCTGCTCGGCCGGCGCTCCGACAACGGCGAGTGGTCGGTCGTCGGCGGCATCTCCGACCCGGGTGAGCAGCCCGCGCAGACGGCGGTGCGCGAGGTGTTCGAGGAGACCGCCGTCGAGTGCGAGGTGGAGCGCGTCGTCCTCATCCAGACCCTCAGGCCGGTGCAGTACGACAACGGCGACATCTGCCAGTTCATGGACGTCACGGTGGCCTGCCGGGCAACCGGCGGCCAGGCCCGGGTCAACGACGAGGAGTCCGTGGAGGTCGGCTGGTTCCCGGTCGACGCGCTCCCCGAGATGCGGGAGTTCGCCACCTTCCGGATCAAGCAGGCCCTCGCGAACGAGCCGACCTGGTTCGCGCCCGCCGAGGATTCGACGCCGGGCGTGGCGGGCGTGGGCGTCACGCCCGCGGGCCACTGACGACTGTCGAGGGCCGCTCCCGAGGCCCGTTCCCGGGGCCGCCTTCCGAGGGTGCCTCCCGGGGCCGCTTCCGAGCCGCTTCCGCGGGCCGCCGACGGTACGGGCACACAGGGCGCCCGCACCGCCCGGGGAAGGACCGTCAGACCTTCCGGTAGGCGTACGCCTCGGAGGCCGCCGCCTCGACGGCGTCCAGCGGCGCCCCCGCCGAGGCGGTGACGACTGCGGCGACCGCACCCTCGACGAACGGCGCGTCCAACAGCCGGGTGCCGGACGGCAGTTCAGCCACCCCGCCCCCGTCCGCGTCATCGCTGTCGCCGTCATCGGCGAGCATCGCCTTCACGGTCAGTACGGCACTTCCCAGGTCGACGAGCACAGCCACACCCGCCCCGCGGTCCACCGCCCTGGCGGCCTTGGCGATCAGCTCGGCGCTGGTGCCGAGACCGCCGTCCGCGTCCCCGCCCGCGGCGGCGACCGGAGCGGTCGGCCCGCCGCCCGCGAGCCCTTGCGCGAGTTCGGCGACGGCGGCGGCCACTGCCGCACTGTGCGACACGAGCACCACCCCGACCAGGCTGCTTCCGTCCTCCCGGGCGCTCATACGGTCACCTCGGCGAGAGTGCGGAGCAGCAGCGCCGCCGAAGTGGCGCCGGGATCCTGGTGACCGATGCTGCGCTCACCGAGATAGCTGGCCCGCCCCTTGCGCGCCTGGAGCGGCACGGTGGCCAAGGCGCCGCTCTCGGCGGCATCACGGGCGGCGGCGAAGGCCTCGGGAGCCCGAGCCTGCCCCTCGGCCTGGGACTGCTCCAAAGCCGCCACCCCCGGAAGCAGCGCGTCCAGCATCGTCTTGTCCCCGGCGGCGGCCCCGCCCAACTGCGCCACGGCATCGACACCGGCCCGCAGCGCCTGTGCGAGCTCCGCCACGGACACCTCGCCGCCTTCCCCGAGCGCCTTGCCCGTACGCCGCAGCAGTGTCCCGTACAGCGGCCCCGACGCACCGCCCACCGTCGAGATCAACTGCCGTCCGGCCAGGGCCAGTACGCCACCGGGGGTGCCCGGCGGCTCCTTCTCCAGAGCGGCGGCGACGGCCGTGAAGCCGCGCCGCAGATTGCTCCCGTGGTCCGCGTCGCCGATGGCGGAGTCCAGCTCCGTCAGCCGGTCGGCGGCCTCCTCCACGGCAGTGGCCATGGCGCTCATCCACCGGTGGAAGAACGAAGAATCCAGCACCAATTCCCCTTTCCTGTCCGCTTCTTCCTCCGCGACCCGGGCCATCTCAGCGGCCCCAGCGCAGAGCAGCGGTCTGCACGGGCGCGTCCCACCACCGCAGCAGCTCCTCGTCGACCTGACACAGCGTCACCGAGCAGCCCGCCATGTCGAGGGACGTGACGTAGTTCCCGACGAGGGTACGGGCCACGGGCACGCCGCGCTCGCGAAGGACCCGCTGCACCTCGGCGTTGAACCCGTACAGCTCCAGCAGGGGAGTGGCGCCCATCCCGTTCACCAGGGCCAGCACCGGACCGGTCGGCCGCAGATCGTCGAGCACCGCATCCACCGCGTAGTCCGCGATCTCCCGCGAGGTCATCATCGCCCGCCGCTCGCGCCCCGGCTCACCGTGGATCCCGATCCCCAACTCAAGCTGGCCGGGCGGAAGTTCGAAGGTAGGACTGCCCTTGGCCGGTGTGGAGCAGGCGCTGAGCGCCACCCCGAAACTCCGCGCGGAACCGTTCACCCGCCGCGCCACTTCCGCCACCCGCTCCAGCGGAGCGCCCTCCTCCGCCGCGGCCCCGGCGATCTTCTCCACGAACAGGGTCGCCCCGGTGCCGCGCCGCCCCGCGGTGAACAGGCTGTCGGTCACCGCGACGTCGTCGTTGACGAGCACCTTGTCGACCCGGATGCCCTCCTCCTGGGCCAGTTCCGCGGCCATGTCGAAGTTCAGTACGTCCCCCGTGTAGTTCTTGACGACGAACAGAACCCCCTGTCCCGCATCGACGGCGGCAGCCGCCCGCACCATCTGATCGGGCACCGGCGACGTGAAGACCTCGCCGGGACACGCGGCCGTCAGCATCCCCGGCCCCACGAACCCCGCGTGCAGCGGCTCGTGCCCACTCCCCCCGCCCGAGATGAGCCCCACCTTCCCCTCGACGGGAGCATCCCGCCGCACGACGACCCGGTTCTCCACGTCGACGGCGAGCTCGGGATGCGCGGCGGCCATCCCGCGCAGCGCGTCCGACACGACGGTCTCGGGGACGTTGATGAGCATCTTCATGTGTACCTCCGGGAGATGTGAGAGGGAGGGCCTCTGCATCGCGTCTTCTTGCAGGCGTCCCAAGTATCCAAGAGGGACGGCTTTCATGACGTGTTCCGAAGGCTGATCCTCGATGTGGGCGGAGTCCGTTGCGGGGGTGGCGCCCGGCGGCTGCCGTCCCAACACTGGTGGTGTGCAGGCGACGGGGGGCACCGACATGACCACTCGCACAGAGCCCGTGCAGGCGCCGTTGCCGGAGCGACGGCCGGAGCTGGACGCGATCCGGATGCTGGTCGTGGTCGGGCTGGTCTTCTTCCACTCGGCGCTCGTCTTCGCCACCGACGACGACTACTACGTCAAGAACGACGAGACCACCGAAGCCATCATGATCATTGCCGGGTTCGGGGTCGTCTGGGCCATGCCGTTGCTGTTCCTCATCTCCGGCCTCGGCGCCCGGTACTCGCTCCAGCGGCGCGGCGCGGGCGGCTTCGCCGTCGAGCGGCTGCTGCGGCTCGGTGTTCCGCTGGTCTTCGCGACCCTCGTGCTGAACCCGGTGCCGCAGTGGCTGCGGCTGCGCTCGGCCGACGCCGGCTACCACGAGTCGTACCTCGGCTTCCTGCCCCGCTTCTACGACGTGCACCTGGAGCCGGAGGAGTTCCCCTTCCTCGTCCAGGGAGAGCACTTCGAGACCGGCCATCTCTGGTTCGTCGTGCTCCTCCTGGCGTTCTCCCTCATGCTGGCCCCGTTCCACCGGTGGTTGCCGCGCGAGCGGGTCCGCCGCATCGGCGACCGGGTGGCGGAGGCGGCCCTGCACCGGAAGGGCGTCGTGTTCCTGCCGGCCCTCGCCCTCGCGGCGATCTGCGCCTTCGCACGGCTGGAGGAGGACTACGCGGGCTGGCACCGCTGGTCGTACCTGCTGTTCTTCGTCGCGGGATTTGTGCTCGCCTGCGACGACCGCTTCCGGACGGTGATGCGGCGCGCCGCCGGGACCGCGGCCCTGCTCGGCGTCCTGCTGTTCGTGGCAGCCGCCCCCGGCTTCGCCCTGGCCGACGAGCCGTTCACGGAGATGACCGCCCTGGCCACCGTCTCGCGGGCGCTGTTCGGTGCGGCCGGCTGGTTCCTGGTGGTGGCCATCCCGGGCCTTCTCGACCGTCGGCGGCGGCCGGAGCGACCGCGTGCGGCGGCAGCCCCGGACCCGGACCCGGACCTGGCCCAGGGCCTGGCCCAGGCCCCTGCTCCGGCCCCTGCCGCGGCGAAGCGTCGGCGCCTCTACGGCTATCTCGCCGCGGCCGTGCTACCGCTGTACGTCCTGCACCAGCCGGTCGTGGTCACCGTCGCGTACTTCGTGACCGGCTGGTCGGCGCCGATCCTGGTCGAGTACGCCGTGCTCGTGGTGATCGCCCTCGTCCTCACCTTCGCCGCGTACGAGCTGCTGGTCCGGCGCACGCGGGTGACCCGCTTCCTGTTCGGGATGCGTTCCCAGGGGCGTATCGAAACAGCAGGCGGCCGAGGGAGCGCGTTCCGCGACCTGATTCGTGCGATTTCCGAAAGGTCGAGGTCAGGCTATTGACCCCGCTGGTTCCAGCCACTACTTTGCGGTGGAAGTCGGCCCACACATACCGGAAGGAGGCGACCAGCGGATGAACACCAGCTCTGATCTCGGTCGCCTCGCCCAGTGCACTGCCTGGGTTCCCGGTCGGATCGCGCACGGCTGCTGACCACGCCGTTCTGACGTGCCCTTCCGTGGCACGTCCGGGGTTCTTCCCTCACCATCTCCCGGCACGTCGCTTCTTCGTGCCGTTCCGCGCCCGTTCCTCGCACGCGGCGCGTCTGAACACAGAGAGCTGCCCGAAATTGGCGAATATGATGAATCCATACATCGCGCACCGAAACGAAGGCCTGTCATGGTAGCGGCGCGGATCACGGTCAACGGGAAAGAAACACAGATTTCACCCGCTGCACCTCACACCACAGTGCTGGACCTCCTGCGTGAACGCGGCCTCACCGGGACCAAGGAGGGCTGCGCCGAGGGCGAGTGCGGTGCCTGTTCGGTCCTGGTGGCCCGCCCCGGGCTGGACAAGCCCACCGACTGGGTGGCGGTCAACGCCTGCCTGGTCCCGGCCGCGGCGCTGGACGGCCAGGAGGTCATCACCTCCGAGGGCCTCGCCACCGTCGGCGCACCCGGCACACCTGCCACCCTGCACCCGGTGCAGGAGGAGATGGCCGTCCGCGGCGGCTCCCAGTGCGGCTACTGCACGCCGGGGTTCGTCTGCAGCATGGCTGCCGAGTACTACCGTCCCGACCGCTGTACGCACGCGGAGCCCGGCGCCGGTGCCGACCCGGCCGACGGTGCTGATGCGACCGCCGGCGCGGGCCCGGACGGCCACGCCGACGCCGAGCACGGGCCGAACGGCTTCGATCTGCACGCGCTGAGCGGAAACCTGTGCCGCTGCACCGGCTACCGCCCGATTCGCGATGCCGCGTTCGCCGTCGGTGCCCCCACCGACGAGGACCCGCTCGCGCAGCGCCGCGAGCAGGACCCGCCCGCGCCGGCCGTCACCGAATACACCCAGGACGACAGCGTCTTCCTGCGCAGGAGCACCCTGGCCGAAACGCTGGAGCTGCTGCGCGAGCGCCCTGAGGCCGTACTGGTCGCCGGGTCCACCGACTGGGGCGTCGAGGTGAACATCCGCTCGCGCAGGGCCAGTTGTGTGATCGGCATCGACCGACTGCCCGAACTGCGGGAGCTGCGCGTCGAGTCCGACCACATCGAGATCGGCGCGGCGCTGACGCTCACCGAGATCGAGCGCCGCCTCGACGGTGAAGTCCCGCTGCTGGCAGAGCTGTTCCCGCAGTTCGCCTCCCGGCTCATCCGCAACGGCGCGACCCTCGGCGGCAACCTGGGCACCGGTTCCCCCATCGGCGACAGCCCGCCCGCGCTGCTCGCACTGGAGGCGTCGGTGGTGCTCGCCGACGCCGACGGCGAGCGCGTGGTCCCGCTGGCCGACTACTTCACCGGCTACCGGCAGAGCGTGCGCCGTCCCGGCGAGCTGATCCGCTCGGTGCGCGTCCCGCTGCCGCTGTCGCCCGTCGTCGCCTTCCACAAGATCGCCAAGCGGCGCTTCGACGACATCTCCAGCGTGGCGGTCGCCTTCGCGCTCGACATCGAGGACGGCATCGTCCGCAAGGCCCGCATCGGTCTGGGCGGCGTGGCCGCCCCCCCCATCCGCTCGCCGGCCACCCAGGCGGCCCTGGAGGGCAAGCCGTGGACGGCGGAGACCGTCGAGGCGGCGGCCAGGGAACTGCGGGGCGAGGGCACACCGATGAGTGATCACCGCGCCAGCGCCCTCTACCGTTCCGCGATGCTCGGCCAGAGCCTGCGGAAGCTGTACGCACAGACCACCGAGGCGGTTTCGTCATGAGCCATCTGTCCGAACGCCCCGAAAAGCCGGTCGTCGGCGTCTCGATGCCGCACGAGAGCGCCTACCAGCACGTCACCGGCACCGCGCTCTACACCGACGACCTGGTGTACCGCACCAAGGACGTCCTGCACGCCTACCCGGTCCAGGTGATGAAGGCCCACGGCCGGATCACCGCGCTGCGCACCGAACCCGCGCTCGCCGTGCCCGGCGTGGTCCGCGTCCTGACCGGCGCCGACGTGCCCGGTGTCAACGACGCCGGCATGAAGCACGACGAGCCGCTCTTCCCCGACGAGGTCATGTTCTACGGCCACGCCGTCGCGTGGGTCCTTGCCGAGACCCTGGAGGCGGCCCGCCTGGGTGCGGCGGCCGTCGAGGTCGAACTCGACGAGAAGCCCGCGATCGTCACCGTGCGGGAGGCGATCGAGGCCGAGAGCTTCCACGGGGCCCGTCCGCTGATGGAGACCGGTGACATCGACGCCGGTTTCGCCGACTCCGCGCACGTGTTCACCGGCGAGTTCTCGTTTGCCGGGCAGGAGCACTTCTACCTGGAGACGCACGCGGCACTGGCCCTGGTCGACGAGGCCGGGCAGCTGTTCATCCAGAGCAGCACCCAGCACCCGTCGGAGACCCAGGAGATCGTCTCGCACGTGCTCGGGGTCCCGTCCCACGAGATCACCGTGCAGTGCCTGCGGATGGGCGGCGGCTTCGGCGGCAAGGAGATGCAGCCGCACGGGTTCGCGGCCGTCGCCGCGCTCGGCGCCAAGCTCACCGGCCGCCCGGTCCGCTTCCGGCTCAACCGGACCCAGGACCTGACCATGTCCGGCAAGCGGCACGGCTTCCACTCCTCGTGGAAGATCGGCTTCGACGCCGAGGGCCGCATCCAGGCCCTCGACGCCACGCTGACCGCCGACGGCGGCTGGAGCCTGGACCTCTCCGAGCCCGTGCTCGCCCGCGCGCTGTGCCACATCGACAACACGTACTGGATTCCGAACGCCCGGGTCGCCGGTCGCATCGCCAAGACCCACACGGTCTCCAACACGGCCTTCCGCGGCTTCGGCGGCCCCCAGGGCATGCTGGTGATCGAGGACATCCTCGGCCGCGTGGCGCCGCAGCTGGGCCTGGACCCCACCGAGCTGCGCGAGCGCAACTTCTACCGGCCGGGCCAGGGCCAGACGACGCCCTACGGACAGCTGGTCACGCAGGCCGACCGGATCTCCGCCGTCTGGGAGCAGGTGAAGGAGAACGGCAACCTCGCCGACCGCAAGCGCGAGATCGCCGCGTTCAACGCCGCGCACCCGCACACCAAGCGGGCGCTGGCGCTGACCGGCATCAAGTTCGGCATCTCGTTCAACCTCACCGCCTTCAACCAGGGCGGCGCGCTGGTGCTGATCTACAAGGACGGCTCCGTCCTGATCAACCACGGCGGCACCGAGATGGGCCAGGGCCTGCACACCAAGATGATGCAGGTGGCCGCGACGACGCTGGGCATCCCGCTGCACAAGGTGCGGCTCGCCCCGACGCGTACGGACAAGGTGCCCAACACGTCCGCCACGGCGGCCAGTGCGGGCGCCGACCTCAACGGCGGGGCGATCAAGAACGCCTGCGAGCAACTGCGCGGACGGCTCCAGCAGGTGGCCGGAACCCAACTGGGCGGCAACGCCTCGGACGTACGCATCGTCGAGGGCGTCGCCCGGGTCCTGGGCAGTGACAAGGAGCTGGCCTGGGACGACCTGGTGCGCACCGCGTACTTCCAGCGGGTCCAGCTCTCGGCGGCCGGTTTCTACCGGACCGAGGGCCTGCACTGGGACGCCAAGTCTTTCCGCGGCACGCCGTTCAAGTACTTCTCCAACGGAGCCGCCGCGACCGAGGTCGAGGTGGACGGCTTCACCGGGGCCTATCGCATCCGGCGCGTGGACATCGTCCACGACGTCGGCGACAGCCTCTCCCCGATGATCGACATCGGTCAGGTCGAGGGCGGGTTCGTGCAGGGTGCGGGCTGGCTGACGCTGGAGGAGCTGCGCTGGGACACCAGTGACGGGCCGCACCGGGGCCGCCTCCAGACCCAGGCGGCGAGCACGTACAAGCTGCCGAGCTTCTCGGAGATGCCCGAGGAGTTCCACGTGACGCTCATGGAGAACGCCACCGAGGAAGGCGCGGTGTACGGGTCCAAGGCGGTGGGTGAGCCTCCGCTGATGCTGGCGTTCTCGGTACGGGAAGCGCTGCGGCAGGCCGCGGCCGCGTTCGGCCCGGGCGGGATCGGCGTCGAGCTGGCCTCGCCCGCGACGCCGGAGGCGGTGTACTGGGCGATCCAGGAGGCCCGTCAGGGCGATGCCTCCCTGAACGGTCACGTCCGCAACGGGGTCGCCATCGACGGCCACGCCGGAAGCGGCCACGCCGGAATCGGGCACGTCTCGGGCGACAAGATCCGCACCGACGCAAAAGCGTCGACCGGTGCCTGATATGACGTGGGTCGCCGCGGTCGCACGGTTGCGAGCACGCCGGGAGCCCGGAGTGCTGGTGACCGTCGCGACCGTGCGCGGCCACGCCCCGCGCGACGCCGGAGCGAAACTGGTGGTGGGGCGGGACAGGACGTGGGGCTCGATCGGTGGCGGCAACGTCGAGGCCGTCGCGATCGACCGGGCCCGGGAGATGATGGCCGTGTCCAAGGCCGAGCCGGAACTGATGGACTTCGCCCTGAACGACAAGGTGACCAACCAGCACGGCGTGCAGTGCTGCGGCGGCACGGTCTCGGTACTGCTCGAACCGCTGCCGGTGGTACGGGCGGTGGCGATCTTCGGCGTCGGGCACGTCGGTCTCGAACTGGCGCGCATCCTGGCACGCCAGGACCTCGACCTCCATCTGGTCGACACCCGCGCAGAGATCCTCGCCGAGGAGCGGCTCGACGTACTGGCGGACGCCGCGGCACAGGTGCACGTGCATCACACGCCGCTGCTGCCCGAGGAGGTGCTGGCGGAGCTGCCGCGCGGCACCCACGTCCTGATCATGACCCATGACCACGCGGAGGACGCCGCGCTGTGCGACGCAGCCCTGCGCTCCCCGCACCTCGGCTCCATCGGGCTGATCGGGTCGGCGGCCAAATGGGTGCGGTTCCGCAAACGCCTTTCCACCGAGGGCGGTTTCGACGAGGCCACCATCGATCGGATCAAGACCCCCATCGGACTGGCCGACATCACCGGCAAGGAACCGGCGACCATCGCCGTGAGCGTCGCCGCCGATCTGCTGTGCGCCTTCGAGACCGAGGACGACTGACCCGCCGCCGATCGACAGGGTGCCCCGCGCCTGAGCGCACGCACATGACGCGGGGCAC
>NZ_JBSGZD010000074.1:0-30371 GCF_053610825.1 Streptomyces sp. NPDC054863
TCCAGGGACCGTGCGCCGCTGGCGACGGCCATGGCGACGGCGGTCTGCAGCGCGCTGAGCTTCAGCGAGTCGAGGGCGACGGTCCCTGCGACGTACGTACGCCCGGTCTCGTCACGCACGGCCGCGCCTTCGGGCACTGCGTTGCGGGCGCGGGTGGAGCGCGCGAGGGTGATGAGCTTCTGGTCCTCGGGACCGAGGGGGGCGGCAGCGCCCCGGCCGTCCTGGGTGTCCCGGCCGTCCTGAGTGTCCCGGCTGTCCTGGCTGTCCTGGGTGGTCATGCCCCGAGCATAGGAAGCGCTCAGGCCTTCTTGTTTCCGGGGCCTTCCTTGGTGACCTTCTCGACCTTGGCGACGGACTTGGTGAAGGCGTCCGCGAAGGCCTGCGTGTCGGCCTTCAGGAAGCTCATCTCCGCCGTGGTGACGATCGCTCCGGCGACGCGCGCGTTGGCGACGTCGTACTGCATGGACGGCATCTCCGGGTCCGCCGAGGTGATCCTGAGACGCAGGCCCTGGGAGTCCTGGCCCGCCTTCGGCACGGACAGGTCCTCGTACACCACGGTGACCTTGTCGCCGTCGACCTTGCCGGTGAAGTTGCGGCAGCTCGCGGGCAGCGGCGGCTCCTTCATCAGCTTCTGGGCCTCGGCCTCGGTGTACGCGGTCACCCCGCCGACCAGGATCGGCCCCTCCTCCGACTTGGTGAAGCCCACGACGGCGGAGTTCTGGGGCTTGGGGCCCTTCTCGGAGCCCACCACCGCCTCCAGCAGGAACTGGCACTCGGGCTTGTCGGCCTTGCCCATCCCGAACTCGGTGTTGCCGGCGTCGCTCGCCGAGATGTCGTTCTCCTTGCTCCAGCCGGTGGGCATGTCCTTCACCTCCAGGAGGGAGGACTCCACCTGGCGCTGGGTGAGCGGCACGACGGCCGGCGGCGCCGAGGGCTTCGCGGCGGCGGGCGACTTCTTCGCCGCGGGCTTCTGCTCCGCGTCCGCACCGCCTCCGCACGCGGTGGCCAGAAGGACGGACGAGGCGGCCAGGCCGACGGCGGCGGCACGGAAGGTACGAGTACGCACGGGAGCTCCCGAAGAGAATGTTCGATTTACCTCCGGAATTTAAACGGAAGGTAAAAGAAACACCAAATCCGGACAGAATGTCCCGGAAAGGGCGATTTCTCCCCTACGGCTCCCCTGTCCGGAGCCTCTCAGCCCGCCACCGGATACATCGCCCCGCGCCGCCCCTCCGGCGTCGCCAGCCACTCCAGCTTCTCCGCCGTCCCCGTGCCCGGCCGCGGCGTGTGCAGCACGATCACCAGGTCGGGGCGGGCCGGCACCCGGAGCTGGGTGCTCTCCATGCACAGGTCGCCCACCACCGGGTGGATCAGCTCCTTGTTCGTCTGACCGCCCGGTGCGATGTCCCTGCGGGCCCACAACTCGGCGAATTCCGGGCTGAGTTCCTTCGCCTCCGCGACGATCGCCTGGAACCCCTCGTCGTCCGGGCACTCCGAGCACGCCGACCGGAACTGGGCCACCACCCGGCTCGCGATCTCCTCCCAGGCCCTGGACCTGGAGCGGTATACGGGGTCGCTGAAGAAGGAGAGCAGACAGTTCTGGACGACGTCGGGGCGCATCCCGAGGACCGCCGCCGCGGCGTCGTTGTACTGCACCGCGTTCCAGTACACGTCCATGATGTGCGCCGGGTACGGCATCCACGCGTCGATGAGCCGCCGCAGCCCGCCGCACATGTCGGTGTCGCCCGGATCGACCTCGGGGGCGGGCGGGTTGAGCCCGGCGAGTACGTACAGGTGACGGCGCTCCGAGCTGTTCAGCCGCAGCACCCGCCCCACCGAGTCGAGCACCTGCGGCGACACGGTGATGTCCCGCCCCTGCTCCAGCCACTGGTACCAGCTGACGCCGACGCCCGCGAGCACGGCGACCTCCTCACGGCGCAGGCCCGGGGTGCGGCGCCTGGCGCCGCCGTCGGGAAGTCCCGCCTGGGTGGGGGTGATCCGGGCCCGACGGCTCATCAGGAACTCGCGCAGCTCGCTGAGCCGGTGCTCCTTCATGCTCCTGTGCGCGCCGTCGCCCGTACGGTGTGCTGCCGTCGTCATGCCGTGTCTCCCCCTGCTTCCGGCTGCCTGGTGGTGGCGCCAACAGGATAAGTTCCCGCTCCCCACGGACATTCCGGGAAACCCAAGCTGTGGCACATGGCACTCGACACACCCACTCCCCCCACCAGGTCCCCTGCACCGGCCGCACCGGTCCGGACCCCTGCCCCCGCCCCCGAGCGGCTGACCGGCCGCACCGGTCTCGTGCTGTTCGTGCTGTGCGCCGCGCAGTTCATGGTGGCGCTCGACTTCTCCGTACTGAACGTGGCGCTGCCCGCCCTCGGCGCCGACCTCGGCATGAGCCGGTCCGCGCTCCAGTGGGCGGTCACCGCCTTCGCGCTCCCGTCCGGCGGCTTCCTGCTGCTCTTCGGCCGCATGGGCGACCTGTTCGGCCGCCGCAAGCTGTTCCTGGCCGGCCTCGCCCTGTTCGGCACGGCGTCCCTGCTCGCCACCTTCGCCTGGGACCCGGCGTCCTTCCTGGCCGGACGCGCCCTCCAGGGCATCGGCGCCGCAGCGATCGTCCCCACCGGAATGTCGCTCCTCACCACCACCTTCCCCGAGGGCCCGCAGCGCGACCGCGCGCTGGGCATCAGCGGCACGCTGCTCTCCCTGGGCTTCACCGTCGGCATGGTCCTCGGCGGCGTCCTCACCGACACCCTCGGCTGGCGCTCCACCATGGGGCTGCTCGCGCTCTTCACCCTGATCGTGCTGCCGCTCGCCCCCGGCATCCTGCGCGAGTCCCGCAACCCGGAGCGCCCGCGCCTGGACGTCCCCGGCGCGATCACCGTCACCGGCGGTCTGCTCGCCCTGATCTACGCCCTGTCCACGGCCGCCGTACGCGGCTTCGGCGGCGCCGACGTGATCGTCACCCTCGTCGCGGGCCTCGCGCTCCTCACCGCCTTCGTCCTCATAGAGGCGAGGGCGGCGGCCCCCCTCGTCTCGCTCCCCATGCTGCGCCGCCCGTCGGTCGCCTGGGGCAATCTGGGCGGTCTGGCCACCTTCGCGACGATGACCACGGTCGTCTTCGTCCTGACCCTGTACCTCCAGGAGGTGCTGCACCTCTCGGCCTCGCAGACCGGCCTGGTCTTCGGCGTGCAGGGCGTGCTGTCGGTGGTCGCGGGCACCCTCACCCCGAAGGTCGTCGGCCGTCTCGGCACCCGCCGCACCCTGGTGGTGTCCCTGCTGCTCCAGGGCCTGCTGATGGGGGCGCTGGTGACCATCGGCGAGGAGTCCGGGGCGCTGCTCGTCACGGTCCTCGTCTCGCTCGCGAGCATGGCGCACCTGGGCGCGATCGTCTCGTACGGGCTCACCGTCACCTCGGGCGTCCCCGACTCGGAGCAGGGCCTGGCGACCGGCCTGGTCACCACCACCCAGCAGGTGTCCATGACGATCGGCATCCCGCTCCTGGGCGTCCTGGCCACCACCCAGGGCGACCTCTTCACCGGCGTGCGCCTGGTCCTGGGCCTCGCGGGCGCCCTGGCCGTCGCCACCGCCCTGCTGGCCGCCTACGGTCTGCGCGGGCGTGCGGTCAGGGGCGGTCGAGCCTGAGCCGGGTCGCCCTCGGCATCCCGGCCACCACCAGGTCGTACGAGTCCTCGACCAGCTCGCGCACGAGCCGGTCGGGGACCGTTCCGTCGAGGGTGACGGTGTTCCAGTGCCGCTTGTTCATGTGCCACCCGGGCACGATCGCGGGGTACTGGGCCCGCAGCCGGAGCGCATTCTCCGGGTCGCACTTCAGATTCACGGTGAGCGGTACGGAATCGAGCGCGCTCAGCGCGAACATCTTCCCCAGCACCTTGAAGACGGAAGTCTCCGGGCCGAAGGGGAACTCCTCGACGGCTTCATCGAATTCGAGGCAGAAGGCACGGAGCCGGGCGGGTTTCATGGGCGCCAGTATGCCGGGGCAGCGTGTGAGGACGGGCGGGCATCTTCGGCCCGTCCGGCGTTTGAGGACGCACGGCGCAGCCGGGCACGGGGCGCAGCCTTGGACATCAACCCCCACCGGCCCGCGCGCAGAAACCCGCCCCTACTCGGCGTCCTCGGACGCCACCGGCTCCGCCAACACCGTCACGATCTTGTTCCGCCGCCCCGCGGGCGACTCCGCCGTCAGCCGCAGCCGCCGTCCGTCCGGCAGGTCGACCGTCGCCGAGGCCCCGGCGATCGGTACCCGCCCGAGGGCCTTCGCCAGCAGCCCTCCGACCGTCTCCACGTCCTCGTCGTCGTACTCGTCGAGCCCGTACAGCTCCCCGAGGTCGTCGATGTCGAGCCGTGCGGTGACCCGGAAGCGCCCGTCCCCGAGCTCCTCGACCTGGGCGACCTCGCGGTCGTACTCGTCGGTGATCTCGCCGACGATCTCCTCCAGGATGTCCTCGATGGTGACGATCCCGGCCGTGCCGCCGTACTCGTCGATGACCACCGCCACGTGATTGCGCTCCTGCTGCATCTCGCGCAGCAGATCACCCGCGTTCTTCGTGTCGGGCACGAAGACCGCCGGCCGCATCGCCGTCGACACGAGGTCCGACTCCGAGTCCCGGTTCACATGTGTCTTGCGGACCAGGTCCTTCAGGTAGACGACACCCACCACGTCGTCCTCGTTCTCCCCGGTCACCGGGATCCGTGAGAACCCGGACCGCAGCGCCAGCGTCAGCGCCTGACGGACCGTCTTGAAGCGTTCGATCGACACGAGGTCGGTCCTCGGCACCATCACTTCGCGCACCAGGGTGTCGCCCAGTTCGAAGACCGAGTGGACCATGCGCCGCTCGTCGTCCTCGATGAGCGACTCCTGCTCGGCGAGGTCGACCATCGCGCGCAGCTCCGCCTCGCTCGCGAAGGGGCCCTTGCGGAAGCCCTTGCCGGGGGTGAGGGCATTGCCGATGAGGATCAGCAGCTGCGGGATCGGCCCCATGATCCGGGCCAGCGGCAGCAGTACGTACGCCGAGGCCGTCGCCGTGTTCAGCGGATGCTGGCGGCCGATGGTGCGCGGCGAGACGCCCACCGCGACGTAACTGACGAGCACCATCACCGCGATGGCGACGAGCAGCGCCTGCCACGTCTCGGCGAAGACTTCGAGGAAGCCGTACGTCACCAGGACGCCGGCCGCCATCTCGCAGGCGACACGCGCCAGCAGGGCGACGTTCAGATACCGGGTGGGGTCGGCGGCCACCTGCGCGAGCTTCGCGCTGCCGCGCTTGCCCGCCCGTACCGCCTCCGCCGCCCGGAAGCTCGTGACACGGGCCAGGCCGGCCTCCGCGCACGCCGCCAGCCAGGCCACGACGACCAGGGCGACGGCGCCGACGATCAGTTGCGGGCTCATGAGACGGTCGGCGCCGGGGACGGGCCTTCGAGGCCCTTCTCCGCCCGCCAGCCGTCGACGATGGCCGCCTGGAGGCCGAACATCTCGGCCTTCTCGTCGGGCTCCTCGTGGTCGTACCCGAGGAGGTGCAGCACGCCGTGCACGGTCAGGAGCTGGAGCTCCTCGTCCATGGAGTGCTCGGTGTCGGCGTCCTTGCCCTGCTGCTCGGCGACCTCGGGGCAGAGCACGATGTCGCCGAGGAGCCCCTGCGGGGGCTCCTCGTCGTCCTTCGTCGGCGGACGCAGCTCGTCCATCGGGAAGGACATGACATCGGTCGGACCGGGGAGGTCCATCCACTGGATGTGCAGCTGCTCCATGGCGTCGGCGTCCACGACGATCACCGAGAGCTCGGAGAGCGGGTGGATGCGCATCCGCGTGAGGGCGTAGCGGGCGATGTCGAGGATCGCCCGCTCGTCGACCTCGGTTCCGGACTCGTTGTTGACGTCGATCGACATGGTGCGCTTCTGCTCTACTTCCGGGTCTGGCCGCCTCGCCCGTTCTGGGTTTCGTTGCGGCTGTCGTACTGCTCGTACGCGTCGACGATACGGCCGACGAGCTTGTGCCGTACGACATCCTCCGACGTGAGCCGCGAGAAGTGGATGTCCGGGACGCCCTCCAGGATGTCCTGGACCTGGCGCAGACCGCTCTTCGTGCCGGTCGGCAGGTCGACCTGGGTGACGTCGCCCGTGACGACGATCTTCGAGTCGAAGCCGAGGCGGGTGAGGAACATCTTCATCTGCTCGGTGCTGGTGTTCTGCGCCTCGTCCAGGACGACGAACGCGGAATTCAGCGTACGGCCGCGCATGTACGCCAGGGGGGCCACCTCGATCGTCCCGGCCGCCATCAGGCGGGGGATGGTCTCGGGGTCCATCATGTCGTGCAGCGCGTCGTAGAGCGGGCGCAGATACGGGTCGATCTTGTCGAAGAGCGTGCCGGGCAGGAAGCCCAGGCGCTCGCCGGCCTCGACGGCGGGGCGGGTCAGGATGATCCGGTCGACCTGCTTGGACTGGAGCGCCTGGACCGCCTTCGCCATGGCGAGGTAGGTCTTGCCCGTACCGGCGGGGCCGATGCCGAAGACGATGGTGTGCTTGTCGATGGCGTCGACGTACCGCTTCTGGTTGAGCGTCTTGGGGCGGATGGTGCGGCCCCGGTTGGAGAGGATGTTCTGGGTGAGCACCTCGGCGGGGGTCTCGGTGACCGCGCCGTTCCCGTGCCCGTCCTTTCCTTCGCCCTTGCCGCTTCCGTTGCCGTTCGCCCTGAGCATGGCGATCGAGCGTTCCACTGCGTCCTCCGTCATCGGCTGCCCGGTGCGGAGCACCAGCATCATCTGATCGAACAGCCGCTGGATCAGGGCGACTTCCGCCGGATCCCCCGTAGCGCTGATCTCATTTCCCCGGACGTGGATGTCGGCCGCCGGGAAGGCCTCTTCGATCACGCGCAGCAGGGCGTCGCCTGATCCGAGCACCATCACCATGGGGTGCGTGGCAGGGATCTTGAACTCGGCGCGGGCCTGCGGCTGCTGTGTGGGTGTCTGAGTCATGGGCCGGCACTGTGGCCTGCACATACCTCCCGTTGCAGGGTTCTCGCTGCTCGACAACCTCTGGAATCCCAAGCGTACGACTCGCCGCTGACAACACCGAGGGGTTTTACCTCCGGGGTTCTACCTGCGTGCGCCGCGCCCGGAACCGCGCGCTAGGCCCGGAACCCGATCGTCGGCACCGCCCTGCGCAGGGGCCACGGCCGTGCGTCCGCCGGAAGGAGGTCCTCCAGGAACGCGTACCGGCGCAGCGCCTCCCGGTCCTGGGCGTCGTGCCCCTGCACCTGCTGCCACCACGCGCCGATCTCCGCCCAGCCGGGCGCGGACAGCGAGCCGCCGAACTCCTGCACGGAGAGGGCGGCGGTCAGCCCCGCGAAGGCGAGCCGGTCGGCGAGCGGCCAGTCCGCGAGGGTGCCGGTGACGAAACCGGCGACGAAGACGTCCCCGGCGCCGGTCGGGTCCAGTGCCTCGACGGCGATGGCGGGCACCTCGGCGGTCTCGCCGGTCGAGCCGTCCACCGCGTACGCGCCCTCGGCGCCCAGGGTGACGACCGCGAGCGGCACCTTCTCGGCGAGCTTGCGGGCGGCTCTGCGGGGGCAGTCGGTACGGGTGTAGCGCATGGCCTCCTCGGCGTTCGGGAGGAAGGCCTCGCAGTGCTCCAGGTCCGCGAGCCCGGCCAGGTCCCAGCGGCCGGTGTCGTCCCAGCCGACGTCGGCGAAGAGCTTGGCGCCGCAGCGGGCGGCGGACGCGGTCCACTCCTCGCGGCGGCCGGGGGCGAGGGACGCGATGGCGGCGCGCGCGCGAGGGGGGCACGAGGGGAAGGGCGCGGAGCCGCCGGGCGGGGGCGCCTCGTGGCCGTGCGAGACCATGGTGCGCTCGCCCTCGTACGCCATGGAGACGGTCACCGGGGAGTGCCAGCCGGCGACCGTACGGGACATGCCGAGGTCGATGCCTTCGCCGTCGGCGAGGGCGTCCCAGCAGTACTCGCCGTAGTGGTCGTCGCCGAAGGCCGCGGCGAGGGAGGTGTGCAGGCCGAGGCGGGCGAGGGCGGTGGCCATGTTGGCGACCCCGCCGGGGCTGGAGCCCATGCCGCGGGCCCAGGTCTCGGTGCCCCGGACGGGGGCGCTGTCGAGGCCGGTGAAGATGATGTCCAGGAACACGGTGCCGGTGAGGAACACGTCGCACGCGGGGCCGTCGGGGGCACGCATGCCGTCGAGGGGATCGACCCGGTGGGCGGGGTCGGCGCCCGGGCCGTGGCGGTGGTGGTCGGCGTAGCGGTCGCCGAAGTGCTGGTGCGTACTCACTGGTCGCTCCCCGTGGTGCGGTGCGTGTGCTGCCGTTTTGCGGCCAGTGTGCACGATCGGCGGGGCCGGACGGGCGCTCTGTGAACGGGGTGTGACGTGTGGCTGCCGAGCGGTCCGCCGACGGGTGGGTCCGCCGGCGGACTGGTCGGCGGACGGCGGTCGGATCGGCGGCGGTCGGGTCGGCGGGCGGCGGACGGCGGGCAGCGGGCGGCAGGCGGCAGGCGGCAGGCGGCAGGCGGCAGGCGGCAGGCGGCAGGCGGCAGGGTCAGTGGATGCGGTGCTCGGTCCAGAAGGGCGTGAGGTCCTTCCGGGTGGCCGCCTGCGCGGCGCGCTTGAAGTCGGCGGTGGTGGAGACGCCCTGCCAGTGGTCGCGGGCGTAGCCGCGCAGCATGGCGGCCATGGCGGGGCTGCCGAGGGTGCGTTCGAGGTCGTGGAGGGCGCAGGCGCCGCGTCGGTAGACGACGCGGCTCCACCCGTCCCGCCTGCCGTCCGCGTAGTAGCCCATGGAGCGGGTGAGGGCGTCGGTGTCGCGGGCCCAGTCGCCCAGGTCGGCCCAGCAGGTGGTGGTGTCCGAGCGCCAGTAGAGCTCGGCCGCGTACTGCGCGAAGGCCTCGTCCAGCCAGGGCGAGGCGTACTGGTCGTTGCCGACGGCTCCGTACCACCACTGGTGGGCGATCTCGTGCACGGCCCCGCCGCCGTCCGCCTCGGTCCACACCAGGACGAGGCCGGGAAACTCCATGCTGCCGATGGTGTCGAAGCGGTCGCTCATGACGAGGTCCAGCTCGTCGTGCGGATAGCGGCCGAAGCGCTTGCCGAACTCGTCGACGGAGCCGGCCGCTTCCTCCAGTCCGATGGCGACGCCCTCGGGCGGAGTGCCGGCCGTCCAGTAGGCGTTCAGCCGGATCCCGCCGGGCGAGGTCACGGTTTTCGTACGGAAGGGGCCCGCGGCCCACGCGAAGTCGCGCACCCCGCGTGCCGTGCTCGTGCTGACCGTGCGGCCGGGGCCGCCCGCACGCCGGACGGTGGTGCCCGTCGCGGGGACCTTGAGGGCGCTCGGGTGGTCGAGGGCGACCCGGAAGTCCCCGGCGAGGGTGTAGTAGCTCTCGCCGAAGCCGACGTCGGGGTCGAGGTGGCGGCCCTGCGCGTCCCGCACGGACAGCAGCGGCAGCGCGTTGCCGAGGTAGCGGTGCGCGCCGTCCCTGCCGAAGCGGTGGACGCGGTCCGGCACGGCGATCGAGACGTCGAAGGACACGCTCGTACGGGCCTTGTACGGCAGCGGCTTCGGCAGGTCGATGCGCAGGGCGGAGCAGCCGACGGTGAGCGGCTGCGGGGTGCCGCCCTCGACGCGGTCCACGCGGACCGGGGAGGGCCTGCCCGGAGCGCCGCAGCCGTCGGCGGGGTTTCCGTTGCCCCACAGGCGTACGTCGACGAAGCGCAGCGGGGTGCGGGAGGCGTTGCGGAAGGAGGCCGTCTGCCGGCCCGTCCAGTGCGAGCCGTCGGCGTCGCTGCGCAGGCGCACGTCGTAGGAGGGCCGGTCGGGGGTCCGGGCGTGCTGTGCCGGTTCCGGTTCGGCGGGTCCCACGAGGGCCCGTGGCGGTTCCGCGGGGGCCTGTGCGGCGGCGGACTGCGGTACGAGCAGTACGGCCGAGAGTGCGAGCAGCAGTGCGCGCCAACGTCTCATCGAGGTCATGACAAGGACGGTAGGGCGGCGGCCCTCCCGGACGGGCGAGTTCCGCCCGGACGGGCAAGTCCCGGGTGTGCGGGCAAGTCCCGGACGTGCGGGCAAGTCCCGGACGTGCGGGCAAGTTCCATGCGTGCGACGGCAGTTGTCGCCTCCGCAGGCCCTCGCGGGGCTCACACCCGCTTGGGCACCGGCACCCGCATCAGGTCGTCGGCGACGGTCAGTTCGCCCTCGAAGCCGGCCGCGCGGGCCTGCCGTTCGAACTCCTCGGGGTCGCTGTATCGCTGCGAGAAGTGCGTCAGGACCAGATGCCGTACGCCCGCCTCCTGCGCCGCCCGGGCGGCCTGCCCGGCGGTGAGGTGGCCGTGGTCGGTGGCGAGGCGGACGTCCTCGTCGAGGAACGTGGACTCGATGACGAGCATGTCGCAGCCCTCGGCAAGCGCGTGCACGCCGTCGCACAGGCGGGTGTCCATGACGAATGCGAAACGCTGTCCGCGGCGTTCCTCGCTCACCTCTTCGAGGGCGACGCCGTTCAGCGTCCCCTCGCGCTGGAGGCGGCCCACGTCCGGGCCCTTGATGCCGTGGGCGGCGAGCTTCTCGGGCAGCATGCGGCGGCTGTCGGGCTCGACCAGGCGGTAGCCGTAACTCTCCACCGGGTGCGACAGCTTGTGGGCGTGCAGGGTGTACGCGGGAGTGGTGGCCAGGACGCCGTCGGCGGACACCGGGACCTGGGCGATGTCCACCGTCTCGCGATAGGCCGTGGAGTACCGCAGCCGCTCGAAGAAGTGCTGCCCGCTCGCCGGGTAGTGCGCGGTGACGGGGTGCGGGACCTGGTCGAGGTTGATGCGCTGGACGACCCCGGCGAGGCCCAGCGAGTGGTCGCCGTGGAAGTGCGTGACGCAGATCCGGTTGATGTCATACGCGGCGACCCCGGCGCGCAGCATCTGGCGCTGGGTGCCCTCGCCGGGGTCGAAGAGGAGGCCCTCGGCGTCCCAGCGCAGGAGGTAGCCGTTGTGGTTGCGGCGGCGGGTGGGTACCTGGCTGGCGGTGCCGAGGACGACCAGTTCACGTGCGGACACGGTGCTCTCTTGCTCTCTTTGCTCTCTGTCGAACCGGGCTCGTCCGCGTTCGTCCGCGCGTATCCGGGCCTGTTCGGGCTTGTCCGCGCCTGTTCGGGCTTATCCGGGGGGCCAGTTGAGGCCGCGTCCGCCGAGGACGTGGGCGTGCGCGTGGAAGACGGTCTGCCCTGCTCCCGCGCCCGTGTTGAACACGATGCGGTAGCCGCTGTCCGTGAGCTTCTCGTCGAGGGCGACCTGTCCGGCCTCGCGCAGCACGTCCGCGGC
Organism: Streptomyces sp. NPDC054863; assembly: GCF_053610825.1. Lineage (NCBI taxonomy): Bacteria > Bacillati > Actinomycetota > Actinomycetes > Kitasatosporales > Streptomycetaceae > Streptomyces > Streptomyces sp. NPDC054863. The sequence goes on from NZ_JBSGZD010000074.1 coordinate 11,315, forward strand.
GATCTGCGGCTCGGCGGCGACCAGCGAGGCGGCGTCCGGGTGGTGCACCTTGGGGATGACCAGGACGTGGGTGGGTGCCTGCGGGTTGATGTCGCGGAAGGCGACGGTCGTCCCGCTCTCGCGGACGACGGTGGCCGGGACGTCCCCTGCGACGATCTTGCAGAACAGGCAGTCCGCCTGCGGTTCGCCTGCCATGGCGTGCCCTCCTCATGATGCGGTGATCGGGTACGGCGCATGCTATCCGTACGGCGGCGCCGGGCTTCGGCCCGTTCGCAGCGCCCCTCAGCGGCGCATGCCCGCCCGCTCGAACCAGATCGTCAGCAGCGTAGGCACCAGCGCCAGCCAGAACAGGATCTGCGGCACCAGCCGTTCCGTCCACGGCACGGCGACCACGGCGACCGCGCACAGGGTGCACCAGGCGGCCTGGCCGACGGCGACCTTCCCCCAGAAGTTTGTCCTGACAAACATGCCCATGCTGAGCCGCACCCCGGTGCGCATCCTGCGGTAGCGCCGCCACGCACCGAACGCCCACACCGCACCCATCACGGCCAGCGCGTACAGGCGGGTGCCCAGCGGCGCGGGCAGACCGGCGTCCTCGCCCTCGCCGGGGAAGAGCCGTCCGGACACTCCGGCGATCGCCACGCACAGCAGGGCGAGCCAGCGGGTGCCGCGCAGCATCCGGTAGACGGCGCCGTCGAGGGCCTTGTGCATCTCCTTGTCCTGCGGGAGGACGGAGAGCGCCGTCGCGTAGGAGTCGGCGACCTCCGACAGCTTCGCGGAGGGGTCCGCGGCCCTCGCCTCGGCGAGGACCTTGTGCGCCCACTTGCACTCGGGGTCGAGGGCGAGCGCGGCCCTGGCCGAACTCTCCACCAGGTCCTGCCTCTTGAGGAGGTACGCGTAGCTGTAGACCGCGTGGTGCGCGTCCGGCTCGTCGGGTGCGAGCCGTACCGCCTCGAAGGCCACCTCCAGCGCCGCGGGCCACTGGTCGAAGGGGTGCATCATCGCCTTGGCGAGCGCGACGTGCGCGCTCCAGGAGTCCGGTGCACAGCGAACGGCCTCCCGTCCCGCAGCCAGCGCCTTGTGCCAGTTGGGGGCTCCGTGGAAGAAGTAGGAGCGCAGGATGTGCGCGTACGCGTAGTCGGGGGCGCACGCGAGGGCCTGGTCGAGCGCCCGCTCGGCCTCCTCGTACTCATCGGCCCTCAGATGGCAGCGGTGCATCCGCGTCCAGGCCTTCGCGTCGGACGGCTCCTCGGCGAGCCTGCGGGCGATCAGCTCGCGGGCCTCTTCGGTCCTGCCCAACTCCAGGAGGAGGTCCGCCTTCTCGACGGCGTCCTCCAGGCTTCCCGCCGTGCCGTTCACAGCTTCCGCTTCCTCTTGAGGTGGGTGAGGAGGTCGTCGTACGTACCGCCGTCGTTGGCGAACAGCGCCACGTTGCGCGCGGACGCGAACCACGCCTCGGTGGACGGCTTGATCTGCTTCGCGGCGCCCACCAGGTCCTTCGTGTTGATCATGCGTACGGTGCCGGTGCGCGCGGAGTCCATGAGCGCCGCCTCGGACGCGGTGTCGCAGACGTGCGCGAGGTCGGCGCCGGAGAAGCCGTCCGTGGCCTTGACGAGTCTGCCCAGGTCGACGGAGTCGATGGGACGTTCCCGCAGGTGGTAGCGGAGGATCGACTCGCGGGCGGCCTCGTCGGGCGGCAGCACCAGCAGGGTGCGGTCCAGCCGTCCGGGGCGGCGCAGCGCGAGGTCCACGTCCCAGGGGACGTTGGTGGCGGCCAGGACGAAGACGCCCTCGTTGTCGCCGTCGGCGCCGTCGAGTTCGACGAGGAGCTGGTTGACGGCGTTGCGCAGCCCGCTGTGGTGCGAGCGGCTGCGCTTGGCGCCCAGCGCGTCCAGTTCGTCGAGGAAGACCACGCAGGGGGCCTTGGCGCGGGCGGCCCTGAACACTGCGTGGACGTTCTTCTCGGACTGCCCGACGTACATGTCGAGGACGTCGCTGAGCGACACCGACATGAAGGACGCGCCCAACTCCCCGGCGATCGCACGCGCGATGAACGTCTTGCCGCAGCCGGGCGGCCCGTACAGCAGCAGTCCGCCGCGCAGGCTCTTGCCGAACAGCCTGCGCAGCTCCGGGTTGCGCATGGGTGCCAGGAACGCCGCTTCCAGGCGGTCCTTGACCTCCTGCATGCCGCCGACGTCGGCGAGGCGGATGCGGCCGGGCGCCTCGATGTCGTACGCGGGTGCGTCGCCGGGGTCGCCGCTGCCGTCGGAGTTGAGCGGACGCCCAACTCCCGTGGGCGGTCCGTCCGCTGCCGTGTCGCCGGCAGCCGGGGCCGCCGCTGCCGTGTCGCCCGTCGCGGCGAAGCGCGGCGGCACCACGTCCCCCACCTCCTGCTCGGCGGCCCGCCAGTCGAACCCTGCCGGGGTCTGCGGCCCGGACGGCGCGGGGGCCTGCCCCACGGGCGCCCGTGGGGCCTGGGCCACCGACACCACTGGCTCCTGCGCGGGCGCCGGGGCCACGGGCCCTCCCATCGCCCGCGCCATCAGCGCCCGCGCCTGCGGATCGCCGGGCGCGTGCGTCAGCGCGACGGCCGCCTCCGCGACGGCGGCGTCGCCCCACCCGGCGTCGAGCAGCAGCTCGGCGAGGTGCAGCCGCAGGGGTACGTCGTCGGGGGCAGCCGCAACGGCCGCGCGCAGGCTGCGTATCAGAGGTGACTCGTCGGACATGCGGTCAGCCTACGAAGGCGGCACACGCCAGCGACGAGGCGGGTCGGGAACACACCTTCCTGCGGCCACGCGGGTCGGGAAACACGCACCCCTGCGGCCACCGGGGTCGGCAACAGCCCCGCGGCGCCGCTGCGGCGCCCCTACGGCCGTCCCAGCCCCGCCAGCAGCAGCTGTCCGTACTCCCGGTGCGCCAGCGGCAGCCGGAACGTGCCGTCGTCCTCCGGCAGCACCACCGACGCGTCGATCAGCGCGGACAGGGCGCCGTCGCCCGCGAACACCGTCTCGACCTGTTCGGCGGTGAAGTTCCCGGTGAACGCCGACAGCCTTGCCCACAGCAGCCGTTCGGCCCGCCCGCACAGATCGTGGCTCCACGCGATCGACCTCAAGAGGGTGCGGTGCCGGGCGGGCTCCTTCGGACCGTTTATCAACACCCCGAACCGTGCCCCCGGTTCGCACAGACTGCCGTAGAGCTGCTGCGGGGTGACGGCCGTGCCCAGGGTGCGCGCCGCGAGCAGCACGCTCAGCGGGTCGCCGTCGAGACGCTCGGCGAGCAGCCGGGTCCAGAACACCGGCAGGTCCACCCCCTGCATCGCCGCCTTCTCACGGAGGAGTTCGACGGTCTGCTCGCGCGACAGCGGGCGCAGCGGCACCCGGTGTTCGCCGGGCACGCCGATCGGGCTGCGGCTCGTCATCAGGATCTGCAGACCGGGGCACGAGTCGTGCAGCCTGCCCACCAGGTACGCGCAGCCCACCCGGACGCGCTCGCAGGTGTCCAGCACGAGCAGCCCGCGCCGCCCCGCGAGGAGCCGCAGCACCGCCTCCATCGGGTCCGTCCCGCTGCCGGGAGCGGTCCCGGCGTGCAGGGCGGCGGCGACGGTCTGCGGGACGAGCGCGGCGTCGGCGCAGTCGGAGAGGTCCGCGCGGTGGACGGGGAGATCCGTGACGGACTCCGCCAGGCGGGCGGCAAGGTGCGACTTGCCCACTCCGGCGGGCCCGGTGAGGGTCACCAGCCGGGTGTCGGCGAGGACGTCGAGGAGCTCACCGAGGGCCGGCTCGTGGGGGATGCGGGGGACGGGGAGGCCGTATGCGGGAGGCATGCGCCCACTGTGGCGGGCACCGGCCCCACCGCGCGCCCCCGAGGGCCGGAGATCCGTACACCTAATTCCCCTGGTGGGAACTACGTAGGTATGCGCGGCCGCGGTGGCGCCGCGCACCCCGCGGGCGCGGACGGCTGTGGCGGCAACCGGCCTCGATGTCGGCGGGCATCGCGCGCACGCCGCGGGCGCGGACGGCTGCCCTCCCGGGCCTGCCCGGCACACGCGCACATCTCTGCCCCGCCGCCACCACTGCGAACCCCGCACACCACCTGGTGTTTGCCGCTCACTTGTCCGAAGGGCAGTTGCAGGTGGGCCGCGGATCGGGGGCCGGGTCGGGCGCGGGGTCGCGAGGCGCGGTCACCGTGACGGTGACGGTGGGCCTCGGGTCGGGCGCGGGGTCGGGTTCGGGCGGGGCGACGGTGATGGTGGTACGTCCAACGGGCGGCGTCGGGTCGGGGTTCCCGGTCGGCCAGGTCGGTTTCCAGGTGGGCCGGTGCGTGGGCCCCGTGGTCGGTGTGGTCTCCGTGGGCGGCCTCGAAGTCGGGTCGGTGGTGGGGGCGTTGCAGTTGCCCATCCCGCTCACCCGGAACACGGTCCGCCCCGACACCGTCGCGGTCAGGTCGCCGCGCACGCACCGCCCGTCGCGCTCGTCGGTGACCTTGCCCGTGATACGGATCTCGCGCCCGCCCCGGTCCTGGCCCTCGCACGCGACGGTGGCGACGTTGCGGACGGGCGGGGCGGAGGGGCCGGTGGTGCCGGTGACCCCGACGGGGTTGGCGGTGACCCTGCCGTTCTCCCCGACGGTGGCCGTGCAGGTCATCCAGTTGACGTCGACCCCGGCGCGCTGCAGTGCGCCGGTGCCTGTCTGGTCGGTGGTCAGCGCGACCGCGAAGGAACTCAGACCGCCCGCCGTACCCGGCTCGCACGCCACGACGCCCGCCACCGCCGCACCGGCGAAGGCCATCGCCGCGAGGGTGCGCCTGTGCCGTATTCGCCTCATTGCCCCCATGGGGGGCAGCCTGCCACCGCGCGCGGGGCAGGGACAGGGGCGTTTCAGCCGCCCAGCAGCAGCCACTCCTGGAGTTCCACCAGGTTCCCCTCGGGGTCCTTGAGGTGGGCGCCGCGCATGCGCTCCGTCATCGCGGCGGGTCCGTGCACGAGTACCGCACCGCGCCCGGTGATCTCCTCGCAGTACCGGTCGAGGTCGTCGACCCGCAGCACCACGAACGACCGGTGCCCGGCGGGGTCCGCGGCGAGCTCGCCCAGCAGCTCGGCCATCATGGCCCGGTCCTGGAGGGCGATCCCCGCGGACCCTGTCGTCGGCGAGAACTTCTCGTACGGCCCGTCGGCGAACCCGGACTGGGGCTTCAGCCCCAGCACCTCGCCGTAGAAGCGGTAGCAGGCACGGAAGTCCGAGACCAGCAGCCGGACTTGAGCGAGTTCCATGACGCACTCCTCTTTGAGGTGGTGGAGGACGGGGCTGCCCCCGCAGGAGCTGCTCCCCGGGGGACTGTTCCCTGCGAGGACTGTTCCCTGCGGGGACTGTTCCCTGCGGGGACTGTTTCCCTGCGGGGACTGTTCAGGACCACCGGCCGGTGCGCCCCAGCAGCAGCGCCGTCGCCGCCGTACCCGCCGTGGACGTACGCAGCACACTGCGTCCCAGCCGGTACGGTTTCGCCCCCGCCGCGCCGAAGACCGCCAGCTCCTCCGGGGACACTCCCCCTTCAGGCCCTACGACCAGCACGATGCTGCCCTCTTGAGGGAGCTCCGCGACCGCCAGCGCACCGCTGTCGGCGTCCCGGTCCTCGTGCAGCACGGCGGCGAAGTCGGCGGTGGCCAGAAGTGCCCCCACCTGTTTGGTGCTCATCGCGTCCGCGACCTCGGGGAAGCGGAGCCTCCGCGACTGCTTCCCGGCCTCCCTCGCGGTGGCCCGCCACTTGGCGAGGGACTTGGCGCCCCGCTCGCCCTTCCACTGCGTGATGCAGCGCGCGGCCTGCCACGGCACGACGGCGTCGACCCCGGTCTCCGTCATCGTCTCGACGGCCAGCTCGCCCCGGTCTCCCTTGGGGAGGGCCTGCACGACGGTGATGCGCGGCCGGGGTTCGTCCTCGACGACCGTCCCGGTGATCTTCACGACGAGCCGGTCCTTGCCCTCCGCCGCGACGACGACGCCCACGGCGCCGTTCCCCGCCCCGTCGGCCAGGACGACGTCCTCGCCCTCCCGCAGGCGCCTCACGGACACCGCGTGGCGCCCCTCCGGGCCCTCCAGGACGTACTCCCCGCCCTGCGGCACGCTCTCCACCACGAACACCGGCGCCGTCATGACGTCGACCTCCTCAAAGCCATCTCCGTCCACGCCGAGTCCGCCTCGGCCGCAAGGACCTGTACGAGCCGCCCGGCGGGCAGGTCCCGCGCCAGCCGGTGCCCCTGCCCCGCCCACAGCGCCATGCCCTGGGCGTCGCCCACCCGGGCGGCGGCCCTGCGCAGCCCCGCGGTCATGTGGTGCACCTCGGGATACCCGGACGGGGCGTACGGGCCGTGCTCGCGCATGAACCGGTTGACCAGGCCCCGCGCGGGCCGCCCGGAGAACGCCCGGGTGAGTTCCGTCCGTACGAACAAGGGGTTCCGCAGGGCCTTCTTGTGCACCACGTGCGCCCCGGACTCCGGGCACGCCAGGAACGCCGTCCCCAGCTGTGCCGCGTCCGCGCCCGCGGCCCGTACGGCGGCGATCTGCGCACCGCGCATCAGCCCTCCGGCGGCGATCACCGGCAACTGCACGGTCTCGCGGACCTGCGTCACCAGGGACAGCAGCCCGAGCCCGCTGCTGCCGTCGGTCTGCGGGTCGTCGCGGTGCGTGCCCTGGTGCCCGCCCGCCTCGATGCCCTGCACGCACACGGCGTCCGCACCCGCCCACTCGGCGGCCTGCGCCTCTTCCGGGGTGGTGACGGTGACGACCGTAAATGTCCTGACATTCGTGAGGGCGTCGAGTTCATCTCTGGAGGGGCAGCCGAAGGTGAAGGACACCACGGGCACGGGGTCGTCGACGAGGAGTGCCAGCTTGGCCTCGTACCCGTCGTCGGTGCCGTGGTCGTCGCGCTCGGCGATCGGCGTCTCGTACCAGGCACTCTCACTCGCGAGCTGCTGGCGGTACAGGTCCAGGGCCGCCGGGTCGGCGGCGGGCTGCGGCATGAACAGATTGACCCCGAACGGTTTCGGGGTCAGCGCGCGCAGTTGCTTGATCTCCTCGTACATCCCGTCGGCGGTCTTGTATCCGGCCGCGAGGAAGCCGAGCCCGCCGGCCTCGGACACGGCGCCGGCCAGCTCGGGGCAGGAGGCCCCACCGGCCATGGGCGCCTGCACGATCCCTCGCCGGCACAGCTCTCCCAGCGCGGGCATCACCCTGGACTCAACAGACATGCCCGCATCGTTTCACGACCCCGCCCACCCGCCGAATCGAACGAAAACGGGGCCGGGCCCCGTGGCCCGACCCCGTTTCGCACAACTGACTGTGCCTGCCCGGGGGACGACCCCCGGACCCCCAGCAGGGCATCGGCTGCTCAGCGCCCGTTGAAAGCGTCCTTCAACCGCGAGAACAACCCCTGCTGCCCCGGCTGGAACTGCCCCGTGGGCCGTTCCTCGCCGCGCAGCTTGGCCAGTTGGCGCAGCAGGTCCTCCTGCTGCGGGTCCAGCTTCGACGGCGTCAGCACCTCGACGTGCACGATCAGGTCGCCCCGACCGCCACCGCGCAGGTGTGTCACACCGCGCCCGTGCAGCGGCACCGACTGGCCCGACTGCGTACCGGGCCGGATGTCGATGTCCTCGACCCCGTCGAGCGTCTCCAGCGGCACCTTGGTGCCGAGCGCGCCCGACGTCATCGGGATGGTCACCGTGCAGTGCAGGTCGTCGCCGCGCCGCTGGAAGGTGGGGTGCGCCAGCTCGTGGATCTCCACATAGAGGTCGCCGGCGGGGCCGCCGCCGGGGCCGACCTCACCCTCGCCCGCGAGCTGGATGCGGGTGCCGTTGTCGACACCTGCCGGGATCTTCACCGTGAGCGTGCGACGCGACCGGACGCGGCCGTCACCGGCGCACTCCGGGCACGGCGTCGGCACGACCGTGCCGAAGCCCTGGCACTGCGGGCAGGGCCGCGAGGTCATGACCTGGCCGAGGAACGACCGGGTGACCTGCGAGACCTCACCGCGACCGCGACACATGTCACAGGTCTGCGCGGAGGTGCCGGGGGCCGCGCCCTCGCCGCTGCAGGTCGTACACACCACAGCGGTGTCGACCTGGATCTCCTTGGTGGTGCCGAAGGCCGCCTCGTTGAGGTCGATCTCCAGCCGGATCATGGCGTCCTGGCCGCGGCGGGTCCGCGAGCGCGGGCCGCGCTGGGACGCCGTACCGAAGAAGGCGTCCATGATGTCGGAGAAGTTTCCGAAGCCACCCTGGCCGAATCCGCCCGCGCCACCTCCGCCGGAGGCCGACAGCGGGTCGCCGCCGAGGTCGTAGACCTGCTTCTTCTGCGGGTCCGACAACACCTCGTAGGCGGCGTTGATCTCCTTGAAGCGCTCCTGAGTCTTCGGGTCCGGATTCACATCCGGGTGAAGCTCACGCGCAAGACGCCTGAACGCCTTCTTGATTTCGTCCTGGGAAGCGTCGCGGCGCACGCCGAGTACGGCGTAGTAGTCCGTGGCCACTTACGACTCCGCCAGGATCTGTCCGACGTAACGTGCCACTGCGCGTACCGCTCCCATCGTTCCGGGGTAGTCCATGCGGGTCGGTCCGACCACGCCTAGCTTGGCGACTGCCTCGTCGCCCGAACCGTAGCCGACTGCGACCACGGACGTAGAACTGAGTCCCTCGTGAGCATTCTCATGACCGATACGTACGGTCATGCCGGACTCCGTGGCCTCGCCGAGCAGCTTCAGCAGCACGACCTGCTCCTCCAGCGCCTCCAGTACGGGGCGGATGGTGAGCGGGAAGTCGTGGCCGAAGCGGGTGAGATTGGCGGTGCCGCCGATCATCAGCCGTTCCTCGGTCTCTTCCACGAGCGTCTCCAGAAGAGTCGCGAGAACCGTCGAAACGGTTCCCCTGTCCTCCGGTTCGAACGACTCGGGAAGTTCCTGCACCAGTTGCGGCACGTCGGCGAACCGGCGGCCCACGACCCGGCTGTTGAGCCGGGCCCGCAGGTCCGCGAGGGACACCTCGCCGAACGGCGCCGGACAGTCGATCATCCGCTGCTCGACCCGGCCGGTGTCGGTGATCAGCACCAGCATCAGCCGGGCGGGCGCCAGCGACAGAAGCTCCACGTGCCGCACCGTCGACCGCGTCAGTGACGGGTACTGGACGACGGCCACCTGCCGGGTCAGCTGCGCGAGCAGCCGCACCGTACGGGCGACGACGTCGTCGAGGTCGAGGGAGGCGTCCAGGAAGCTCTGGATCGCCCGCCGCTCCGGCGTGGACAGGGGCTTGACCCCGGCCAGCCGGTCGACGAACAGCCGGTAGCCCTTGTCCGTGGGGATGCGTCCGGCGCTGGTGTGCGGCTGGGCGATGAACCCCTCGTCCTCCAGGGCCGCCATGTCGTTGCGCACGGTGGCAGGCGAGACGCCGAGCTGGTGCCGCTCGGTGAGGGCCTTGGAGCCGACGGGCTCCTCCGTGCCGACATAGTCCTGGACGATGGCGCGCAGCACTTCAAGTCTGCGTTCACTGAGCATCGCGCACACCTCCAAGCCGTGATGTTCCCTGGTGCGGATCGGGCGTACGGGACGGGTGCCCCGGTGCCCTGCCTGGCACTCCCCGCGTGCGAGTGCCAACGATTGTCCGGGCCAGTGTACGGCGGCGGAGTGCTGCCCGGGCAAGGGCGGCAGCTCACGCTAGCGTCACGGTATGGAGATGCGATGGGAAGAGGCCGGCTGGGAAAGTCTCGCTCCGGGCGTCGGCAGGCGCCGGCTGCCGGGCTGGGACGCGACCGTCGGCCTGGTGGCGGGCGCGCACGGGGCGCTTCTGTACGACACGGGGTCGACGCTGCGCGAGGGCGCCGGGATCCGTCTACAGGCCGAGCGGCTGCTCGGCCGCAGAGTGACGCATCTCGCGCTCAGCCATCCCCACTTCGACCATGTGCTGGGGGCGGGCGTCTTCGCGGGCGTCGAGGTGTTCGCCGCCGCCGGCATGGACACGCTGCTCGTCTCCCAGCGGGAGTCGATCTCCACCGACGCGGTGCGTCAGGGGGTGGCGCCCGGCGCCGCCGTCGAGGCCGCGGAGCTGCTGGCCGCCCCGCACCACCTGGTCTCCGGCGAGCGGACCCTCGACCTGGGCGGCGGGCGCAGCGTCCTGTTCGCCAACCTGGGGCCCGCACACAGCGGCCACGACCTGGTGGCCCTCGTGCCGGGCCTTCGGGGCGGCCCCGAGGTCGTCTTCTGCGGGGACCTGGTGGAGGAGTCCGGGGAGCCTCAGGCGGGCCCTGACGCGGTCGGCGGGCGGTGGCCCGAGGCACTGGACCGGCTCCTCTCGCTGGGCGGCGAGGACGCCGTGTACGTGCCGGGGCACGGTGCGGTGGTGGACGCGGCGTTCGTACGGGCCCAGCGCGACGCACTGGCACGCCGTTTCGCGGCCTCCTGACCGAGTCTCCCGGGCGGCGGCCCCGGCAGGTGTCGTAGCGTCTGACGCATGCGCAGCTACAGCCCCGACTTCACCCCGCCCTGGAAGAGGTCGACGCCCGCCCCCGAACTCCCCGCCGAACACGACCTGGTGGTCGAGGAGGTGTCGACGGGCTTCTGCGGTGCGGTGATCCGCACCGAGAAGACGGCGGAGGGTCCGACGGTCACCCTGGAGGACCGCTTCGGCAAACACCGGGTGTTCCCGATGACTTCGGCCGGCTTCCTCCATGAGGGCGCGCCGGTGACGCTCGTACGGCCGCCCTCGGGGGCCGGTCCCGTGCGCCCCGCCCGTACGGCCTCCGGTTCGGTCGCCGTCACGAACGCGCGGGCGCGCGTGGCGCGGGCGGGCCGCATCTACGTCGAGGGGCGGCACGACGCGGAACTGGTGGAACGGGTCTGGGGCGACGACCTGCGCATCGAGGGCGTCGTCGTCGAATACCTGGAGGGCATCGACGACCTGCCGGCGATCGTCGCCGAGTTCGCCCCGGGACCGGACGCGAAACTCGGCGTCCTGGTCGACCACCTGGTGCCCGGCTCGAAGGAGTCCCGCATCGCCGCGCAGGTGACGAACGCCGACGTCCTGATCGTCGGGCACCCGTACATCGACGTGTGGGAGGCCGTGAAGCCGTCCTCCGTCGGCATTCCCGGCTGGCCTCGGGTCCCGCACGGCCAGGACTGGAAGACGGGCGTGTGCCGGGCGCTGGGCTGGCCGGACAACACGGGCGCCGCCTGGCAGCACATCCTGGCGCGGGTCCGCACGTACAGGGACCTGGAGCCGTCCCTGCTCGGTGCGGTGGAGCGGCTCATCGACCACGTGACGGTCGGCGACGTCCCGCAGGGCTGACCGGAGCCGGACCCCGCGGTGGGCCGCCGCGCGAGTTCCCGCGGGCCCGGTGGCGCGGCGCCCCGCCCGGTGCGCAGTCCACGTGGCGCGGCGGCCCCGCCCGGTGCTCAGTCCACCAGGTCCCGCACCACCGCGTCCGCCAGCAGTCGGCCGCGCAGGGTGAGCACCGCGCGGCCCTCGGCGTAAGGACCGTCCTTCAGGAGGCCGTCCCTTACCGCCTTCTCCGCGGCGGCCAGCCCGGCGGGCTTCAGCAGCGACAGCTCGCAGCCCTCGACGAGCCGCAGTTCCAGCAGGATCCGCTCGACCCGGCGGTCCTCGTCGAGCAGCACCTCGCGCCCCGCCCCGGGGGACCTCCCGTCGCCCAGCGCCTGTGCGTAGGCACCGGGGTGCTTGACGTTCCACCAGCGCACGCCGCCGACGTGGCTGTGCGCCCCGGGGCCTGCGCCCCACCAGTCGGCGCCGCGCCAGTACAGCTCGTTGTGCAGGCACCGGCCGGCCTCGGAGGTCGCCCAGTTGGACACCTCGTACCAGGAGAATCCGGCCTTCGAGAGCGCCGTCTCCGTCATCAGGTAGCGGTCGGCGTGCACGTCGTCGTCCGTCATCGGGACCTCGCCGCGCCGGATCCGCCGGGCGAGCTGGGTGCCCTCCTCGACGATCAGCGCGTACGCGCTCACATGGTCGGGGCCCGCGCCGATCGCCGCGTCGAGGGACGCCTGCCAGTCGGCGTCGGACTCCCCCGGCGTGCCGTAGATCAGGTCCAGGTTCACATGGTCGAACCCGGCCGCCCGCGCCTCCGCGACACACGCCTCGGGGCGCCCCGGGGTGTGCGTACGGTCCAGGATCTTCAGCACGTGCTGCTTGGCGCTCTGCATCCCGAACGACACCCGGTTGAAGCCGCCCTCGCGCAGTTCCGCCAGGTACGCCGGATTCACCGACTCGGGGTTGGCCTCCGTCGTGACTTCGCAGTCGTCCGCGAGTCCGAACTCGTCCCGCACCGCCCCCAGCATCCGTACGAGATCGGCGGCGGGCAGCAGGGTGGGCGTCCCGCCCCCCACGAAGACGGTCCGAACGGGCCGCGGATCGTCGCCCAGCACCTTGCGCGCGAGACGCACTTCCTCCACCAGCGTCCCCGCGTAGTTGTCGCGCGAGGCAAGCGCTCCGCCCGACCCGCGGAGCTCGGTCGCCGTGTACGTGTTGAAGTCGCAGTACCCGCAGCGGGTCGCGCAGTACGGCACGTGCAGATAGAACCCGAGGGGCCGCTCCCCCGCCCCCCGCAACGCGTCAAGAGGCAGTGCCCCGTCCTCGGGCATGGGCTCACCATCAGGCAGTACAGAAGGCATGCCCCCATTGTCCGCCCTCCGGGGACCCGGCAGCGCCCCGTCCTACTCCGCCCGCAGCACCAGCAACGCCATGTCGTCGTCCGGCGGGTCCGCAGCGAACCTGTGCACCGCCCCGGTGATCCTCTCCGCCACTCCCTGCGCCGAAAGCCCCGCACACTCCGCCAGCTCCGCCGCCAGCCCCTCCCCGTCGTCGAACATCACCCGCCCGCACCGCCGCTCCGTCACCCCGTCGGTCACGCTCAGCAGCACCTCCCCCGGCGCCAGCACGAACGTCTCGCTCTCGTACGCCGCGTCGTCCAGCACCCCGAGCAGGACCCCCGGCTGCGCCGCCGCCCGTACCGCTCCGTCGGGCCGCAGCACCAGCGGCAGCGGGTGTCCGGCGCTGGAGAGCGTGCAGCGCACACCGCCGCCGTCCGCCTCGGGGAGCGGCTCCAGCTCTCCGTACAGCATCGACAGGAAGCGTGCCTGCGGTCCGTCCGGGAGTTCCTGGCCGCCGGCTGCGGCCACCAGCCGCGCCGCCGCGTCCGCGGACTCGGTCGCGTCGTCGAGGAGCAGCCGGTTGAGCCGGTCGAGGACCTCCGACACCTGGTAGCCCTCGCGTGCGAGCAGCCGCAGCCACGGCCGCACGAGTCCGGTGACGACGGCGGCCTCCGGCCCGTTCCCCTGTACGTCGCCGAGGGCGAAGCACCAGCGTCCTTCGGCCGCGTGGAAGACGTCGTAGAAGTCGCCGCCTGCCAGCCCCTCGCCCCGCGGCTGGTAGACGAGGGCGCTGGTCAGGCCGGGGATCTCGGCGACCTGGCTGGGCAGCAGCGCCCGCTGCAGGACGCTGGAGATGGTGGCCTGCTGGGTGTACCTGCGGGCGGCGCCGACGGCCAGCGCCACCCTGCGCACGAAGTCCTCGATGAGCCCGGTCACCTCGTCGGGGATGCGCAGTATCCCGGCCCTCCCGAGCATCAGGATGCCGACCCGGCGCCCGCCCACCACCATCTGGCAGGCGAGCACCGCGCCGGCGCCGCCGAAGCTCTCCGCCGTGCCCGGCCAGGGCAGTGCCACGGGGCCGCCGCGGGCGGACTCGGGCAGCTTGGGAGGCTCCTTCTCCAGCAGGGTGCGCAGTTCCTCCATGCATCCCTCGCGCGCGTGCCAGACCCGGGCGAGCCGCGGTTCGGCCCCCGGGCCGCCGCCCTCCGGGTCGAGCCATACGGCGCACCAGTCGGCGAGCCGGGGCACCAGCAGCTGTGCGGCGAGGGCCACCACCATGTCCTGGTCGAACTGCCCGGCCAGCAGGTCGGAGGCCTCGGCGAGGAACGACAGCGCGCCCCGGTTGATCCAGTCCGGGTCCTCGTCGCGCAGCTGCCTGCGCGGCAGCGGGGCGAGGATCTCTGCCACCCGCAGCCCGCGCTGGAGTGCCTGGTGGGAGGCGAGGGCGGTGGGGGTGAGCATGGGGCCGTTGGCCGCGGCGGGCTGCCAGCCGTCCAGCGGGAGCGCCGCCCAGACGGTCTTGAGGCCGGTGCGGTAGGTGACGCCCCAGCTCTCGGCGAGTCCGGCGACGAGGTGGAGGCCGCGCCCGTACTCGGGGGCGTCGCTCCTGTCGCGGCGCTGCGGTTCGTTGCGTACGACCCGGGAGGGGTGGTGGTCGGAGACTTCGATGACGAGGACGGCGGTCTCGCTGGTGGTGCCCGCGGGCTCGATGCGGCAGAGGAGTTCGACGGTGGTGCCCGCGTGCACCACGGCGTTGGTGACGAGTTCGTTGACGACCAGGGCCGCGTCGTCGGCGAGACGGCCGGCGAAGCCCTCGTCGGCGGGCAGCAGGGGCGTGCCGGACCAGTCCGCGACGGCAGCCCGCAGGAACTTCCGTGCTGCGGACGGCGCGAGCGGATTGCCGGGCAGACTGGTGCGGGCCTCGGAATGGATCTCGTGCCTCCCGGCCCACGGACTTCTCGCGCGGGCGCCGTTGTCCCGCTGCGTCGGAATGGGTGCCACAGGACGGCTCCTGTATCGGTTCTCGCAATGCGCCGCTGACGACAACCACAGGGTGACAGACTGAGCCTGCCCATAAGCACCGAGTCACTGAAGTGGGCCTCAATGAACGAAGATCGTGCCACGTCGCGCGCCGGAGCCCGTACCGGGGACAGGGCCGGGGACGCCTCCGGAGCGCACCCCGGCGAGGGCTGGGTGCACGCCTCCGAGCTGCGCCCGCTCCTCGCCGCGATGACCGCGCTGCGGGACGGGGACTTCCGGGTGCGCCTCCTTGAGGCGCAGGAAGGGACTCCGGCCGAACTGACCGCCGTCTTCAACCAGATCGCCCACCGCAAGGAGCACTACGGGGCCGAACTCGCCCGCGTACGCAGGGAAGTCGTGCGGCACGGCAGGCTCGACGAGCGCCTGGCGGTGAGCCCGGGCCAGGGCGGCTGGGCCTCCAACATCAACAGTACGAACGCCCTCCTGGACGCCCTCGTGGTGCCCGCCGCCAACGCCACGCGCGTGCTGGACGCGGTGGCGGGCGGCGACCTCACCCAGCGGGTCGATCTGCACGACGGAAACCGGCAGCTGCACGGCGACCTGCGGCGTCTCGGCCGGGCGGTCAACAAGATGGTCGACCAGCTCTCCCTCTTCACGGGTGAGGTGACCCGGGTGGCGCGCGAGGTCGGCACCGAGGGCCGGCTGGGCGGCCGGGCCAAGGTGCAGGGCCTGTCGGGCAGTTGGCGGGACGTGACGGAGGCCGTCAACATGATGGCGTCCCGGCTGACCGCCCAGGTGCGCGACATCGCGGCGGTGACGACGGCGGTGGCCCGCGGCGACCTGACCCGTACGGTCACCGTCGAGGCGACCGGCGAACTCCTCGAACTGAAACTGACCGTCAACACGATGGTCGACCAGCTCTCCGCCTTCGCCGACGAAGTCACCCGCGTCGCCCGCGAAGTCGGCACCGTCGGCCAGCTGGGCGGCCGTGCCCAGGTGCGCGGCGTCAGCGGCGTGTGGAAAGACCTCACCGACAACGTCAACTTCATGGCTTCCAACCTGACGTCCCAGGTGCGCAACATCGCCCAGGTCACCACCGCCGTCGCCAACGGCGACCTCTCCAAGAAGATCACCGTCGACGCACGCGGCGAGATCCTGGAGCTCAAGGACACCGTCAACACGATGGTGGAGCAGTTGCGCGCCTTCGCCGACGAGGTCACCCGGGTGGCCCGCGAGGTCGGCACCGACGGCAGGCTCGGAGGCCGCGCCCAGGTCCTCGGCGTCAGCGGCGTCTGGAAGGACCTCACCGACAACGTCAACTACATGGCGGACAACCTCACCTCACAGGTCCGCAACATCGCCCAGGTCGCCACCGCCGTCGCCCAGGGCGACCTGTCCAAGAAGATCGACGTCGACGCACGCGGCGAGATCCTGGAGCTGAAGACCACCATCAACACCATGGTGGACACACTGTCGTCGTTCTCCTCCGAGGTCACCCGCGTCGCCCGCGAGGTCGGCTCCGAGGGCCAGCTCGGCGGCCAGGCCCGCGTCGAGGGCGTGTACGGCACCTGGAAGCGCCTCACCACCAACGTCAACGAACTCGCCCTGAACCTGACCACCCAGGTCCGCGCCATCGCCGAAGTGGCGTCCGCCGTCGCCCAGGGCGACATGTCCCGCTCCATCACGGTGGAAACCCGGGGCGAGGTCTCCGAACTGAAGGACAACATCAACCTGATGGTGTCCAACCTCCGCGAGACGACCCGCGCCAAGGACTGGCTGGAGTCCAATCTCGCCCGCCTCGCCGGTCTGATGCAGGGCCACCGCGACCTGATGGAGGTCGCCGACCTCATCCTGCGTGAACTGACTCCTCTGGTGAACGCGCAGTTCGGTGCGTTCTTCCTGGCCGACCCCGACACCGACGGCACCCCGTCGCACACCACCAACGCGACGATGCCGCAGCGCGGACTCGCCTTCATCGCCGGATACGGATCCGCACAGGGCGCCACCGTCGACACCCACGGCATGCCGGGACACGGCCTCGTACGACAGGCCGCTCTGGAGAAGAAGCGCATCCTCGTCGAGGAGGCGCCGCCGGACTACATCAAAATCAATTCCGGTCTCGGCGAAGCAGCACCCGCCAGTGTCGTCATCATCCCCATCCTCTTTGAGGACAAGTTGCTCGGCGTCATCGAGCTGGCGTCGTTCTCCCGGTTCTCCGACGTCCACCTGGCGTTCTTCGACCAGTTCGTGAACACCATCGGCGTCGCCATCAACACCATCATTGCCAACTCCCGTACGGAGTCCCTGCTCAGCGAGTCCCAGCGGCTCGCCATCCAGCTCCAGGACCGCTCCAACGAGCTCCAGCGACAGCAGGCCGAACTCCAGCGCTCCAACGCCGAACTCGAAGAGAAAGCGGCCCTGCTCGCCACGTCTTCGCAGTACAAGTCCGAGTTCCTGGCGAACATGTCGCACGAGCTGCGCACCCCGCTCAACTCCCTCCTCATCCTGGCCCGCCTCCTCTCCGACAACCCGGACGGTCATCTCTCCGACCAGGAGGTGCAGTTCGCGACGACCATCCACCGTTCGGGCTCGGACCTGCTCCAGCTGATCAACGACATCCTCGACCTGTCCAAGATCGAGGCCGGCCGGATGGACGTGCGCCCCAAGAGGCTCCCGCTCATCAAGGTCCTCGACTACGCCCACGCCACGTTCCGCCCGGTCACCCTGGACCGGGGCCTCTCCTTCGAGGTGGCGGTCGGCGAGGACGTGCCGCGCGAAATGTTCTCCGACGAACAGCGCCTCCAGCAGATCCTGCGCAACCTGCTGTCCAACGCGATCAAATTCACCTCGTCGGGCCGGGTCGAACTGCACGTCAACCGTGTCGCCGACCCGGAGAACCACCTCCTCAAGAGTGCGCACGACGTGATCGCCTTCGCCGTCTCGGACACCGGAATCGGCATCGCCGCCGAGAAGCTCCCCGTCATCTTCGAGGCGTTCCAGCAGGCCGACGGCACCACCAACCGCAAGTACGGCGGCACCGGTCTCGGCCTGTCCATCAGCCGCGAGATCGCCGGCCTGCTGGGCGGCCGGATCGTCGCGGAGAGCGAGCCGGGCCGCGGCTCGACCTTCACCCTGTACGTTCCGGTGCGCTACCCGGGACACATCGACCCGGACCAGCCCGACCCCCAGCTGCCCGTCCGCGCTCTCGTGCCGACCCCGCCGGAGCGCCTGTCCGCCAACCACGTGACACTGCCGGAGCAGGACGACGACTGGCCCACGACCACCAAGCTGGAGGAGTGGAAGTCCGGCCGCGCCGGAGTCGTACTGCCCGGCCGCCGCGTCCTGATCGTCGACGACGACATCCGCAACGTCTTCGCCCTCACCCACGTACTGGGCCGGGTGGGCATGCCCGTGCTGTACGCCGAGAACGGACGGGAGGGCATCGAGGTGCTGGAACGCAACTCCGATGTCGAACTCGTCCTGATGGACATCATGATGCCCGAGATGGATGGGTACGAGACCATCGAAGCCATCCGCAACACACCCAGGTGGACCGACCTGCCGATCGTCGCCCTCACCGCGAAGGCGATGCCGGGCGACCGGGAGAAGTCCATCGCCCAGGGCGCCAACGAGTACGTACCGAAACCGGTCGACGTCGACCGGCTGCTCTCCGTCGTCTGTTCCCTCCTGGACCCCGAGGGGCAACTGACGGAACCGGGGCGGCCGGGTTGCGCGTCGGCAGGTTTCACAGTCCCGGATGCTCCGGGGGCCCCTGCGGCCCCCGTGCTCCCGGGACAGGCCGACGCTCAAGGGGAGCCTGCCGGCCCATCACCGACGCTGTGAGGCAATAGACGATGACCACTGAGGCACCGCAGAGCGATCGCGCCAGCATCCTGCTCGTGGACGACATGGAAGACAATCTCATCGCACTGGAGGCGGTTCTGGGCGCGCTGAACGAACCGTTGGTACGGGCTCGTTCGGGCGAGGAGGCGATGAAGGCGCTGTTGCGGCAGAAGTTCGCCCTGGTGCTCCTCGACGTCCGGATGCCGGGCATGGACGGCTTCGAGACGGCGTCCAACATCAAGCGTCTCGACCAGACGAAAGACGTGCCGATCATCTTTCTCACCGGCACCGAGGGCGACTCCGGCTACGCCTTCCGGGGGTACGCCACCGGGGCCGCCGACTTCCTGACCAAGCCGTTCGACCCCTGGGTGCTGCGCGCCAAGGTGAATGTCTTCCTCGAACTGCACCGCAAGAACCGCCAGCTGGAGCGGATGCTGACACAGGAGCGGCAGCAGTTCGAGCTGCTCGCCGACCAGTTGGCGGACATCGAGGGCCACCTCATGGAGGACGGCCCCGACGTCTCGTCGCCACTGCGGAACCAGGTGCTCCGGATGAAGGAGACCCTGGCGGGCATGCGCCGCGGTCAGGGCAGCTG
>NZ_JBSGZD010000075.1:0-30218 GCF_053610825.1 Streptomyces sp. NPDC054863
CCTTCCGTACATACGGACGACGGGCCCCGCGCCTGCTTCCCGCCGGGTCAGTGGCCGCCCGGCTTCACCGGCTTGACCGGCTTCGTCGGGAACGTGTTGGTGACCCGCACCCACGAGTCGCCCTTGGCCCGGACCACGCCGTCCGTCGCCCCGCCCGGCGTGCCCGGGTCCGAGTCGCGGACCGTCACCTTCGCGCCGCGCGGCACGCTCGTCTCCTTCGCCGAACAGAGCGAACCCGCCGGGACGGTGAAGGTCCTGCTGCGGCCGGGCTCCAGGGTGAACCGCTCGTTCAGGAACGGGCGTCCGGCCCCCGGCGCCGTGCACGTCGCACGGAACACGAACGGGCCCGGGCCCGGGCCCACCACCTGCTTGGCGACCGTGAAGCGGACCTTGGCGGGCGGGGGAGTGGGCGTGAAGGTGTTCGTCGCCGTGATCGTGAGCGGCTGAGAGTCCTTGCCGTCGATCGTGACCGCCTTCTCCGGGGTGTCGTGGTCGACCGTGCTGCTGGTCGCCCCGCCGTTGACCGGCTCCGTCGCCCAGCAGCGGGTGCCCCGGGGGAGCGGGAAGCCGAGGTCGTCGACGTCACGCGAGCCGGCCGCCGTGAAGGTGTAGCGGCGGCGGTCCACCAGGGTCAGCTCCTTGCCGTCCTTGGTGCGCAGCGTGCAGGTGAGGGCCAGGGTGAAGGGGCGCCCCGAAGGCTGCCCGACCACCTTCTTGGCGAGCCGCAACGTGCCCGTCTCGTACGCGTTCTTCGCGGTGATCGTCACCTTCGGCGCGTCCTTCGTGACGACGACCGCGCTGCCGTGGCTGCCGTGGTCGATGTCCGTGTGCGTCGCGCCTCCGTCGCTCATCTCCTCGGCCCAGCAGCGGGCGCCGATCGGCAGGCCGCCCGGCACGTCCAGCGTCTCGTCGGCCTTCAGCGTGTAGCGCTTCCGGATGACGAAGGAGACGACCGGGTCGCCGTCCGGGCTCTCCGCCTCGCGGATGCAGGTGACACGGAACTCGTACGCCTGGGCGTACGGCGCGTCGGCCGGGGCACCCTCGATCTCCTTGCGGAGGGTGAGGCTGCCGAGGGAGAAGGTGTTGGTGAAGTCCACCGCGACGGGGGTCGGACCGTCCTCGGTGATCGTCACAGGACCGACCGGCGGCGGGGTCTCGTCAGCGCCGGCCGGGTCGATCTCCTCCACCGTGCACTCCGCGCCCACCGGAATGCCGTCGACCTGGCCCGTGAGGGACGGGGCGCGTGCTGTCACCGTGCGTACGACCGCGTCCTTGCGGCCGTTGAAGGAACACAGCACCCGGAAGCGGAACGTCCGGTCGGCGAATGCGGTGCCCTCGCCACGGACCTGCTTGACGACCCGGAGCGAGCCGGTCGGGAAGTCGTTCGTCACGGTCAGCCCTGCGGTCCTGTCCGGTACGGAGCCGATGACGGCGACGTCGGTCTCGGACGAGTCCGTCGCCGTCACCTCCACCGAGGCGGCGCCGCCCCGGTCCGGCTCGGTCGCCGTGCAGCGGGTGCCTTCCGGCAGGCCGTCGATCGGGAGCTCGCCGTCGCCCTGGAAGACGAGGTCCTTGGGGAAGCCCGGCAGCGGGCTGCCCCGGAAGAGGCAGGCGACCCGCACCGTGAACGGTCCCTTGCCGAACTCTCCGGCGGCAGGACCGGTCGTCTTCTTACGGACCTTCAGCGCCGCTTCCACATAGGTGTTGGTGATCTCGATGTGCTCGCCGCGCTCGTCGGGGGAGGCCGGGGTGATGACGACGACCTGTGCGTTCGCCTCGCCGATGTGCTCGCTGCGCAGGCCGTTCGAGTCGGTCTCCCAGACCTCGCAGCGCGCTCCGGCGGGCACGCCCACCAGCGCCATCGGGGTGTACGGGGTGAACTCGAAGGTGCCCTCGCGGACGACCTGCGGGGTGCCGCCCTCCGGGGTGACCGTGCAGCGGTAGTCGGCCTTGTACGAGCCGACCAGGACGCCTTCGGGCCTGTTCACCTCGACCTTGTCGACCCGCAGATTGCCGAACCTCATCCCGACGCCGACCTTCGGCGGCTCCGTCGGCGGCAGGTCCGTCCTGCGGCCGTTCTGGATGACGGTCTCGGAGTGCGCGAAGGAGTTCCAGGCGACGGCCGGGTTGGCCGGCTGGTCCAGGTCGACGGGCGACGACATCGGCATGCGGACGAACACCTCACCGCCGGGCGGCAGTTGGGTGTTGAAGGTGATGCGCATCTCGACGCCGGTGGCCTCGGTGGTGTGGCCGGGCCTCCAGTCGGCCCTGGCGCAGTCGCGCCGAGGAGTGGAGATCAGGTCCGAGCAGGGGTTGGCGACCGTGGCGTACCTGGTGTCGAGGGTGCCGGGGCCGCTCAGCTCGGGTGCGCCGGTCAGGCGGGGGCGCGGGGTCCACATCGTGTCGCGCTTCTGGTTGCCGAGGAGGACACCGGTGTCCCCCTGGTAGGGGAAGACGTCCAGGAGCCGCACCTCGGTCGTCGGGTCGGTGCCGGAGTTGACGGCCCGCAGCAGGTACTCGAAGCGGTCGCCCGGCTGGACGAGCGCGATGCACGGGTACTGGGTGTGGGTGCGGCCCTCGTGCTTGAGGACCGGGCAGGACGGCGAATCCAGCGGTACGTACTTCTTCGTCACCGTGTTGTAGAAGCCCAGCTTCTCGTCGCCCGCGACCCACTTGGTCGCCTCGAAGGCCGTGCCGGGAAGGGTGGTGATCTCGGCACGGGAGGTGCAGAAGCGGCCTGCGCCGTAGTTCGGGTCGTCGACCTGCTCGCCGTCCCTGGCCGTCGTCCTTCGGCACTCCAGGTCCTTGTCGACCTCGGAACCCGCACCGACCACGTTCTGCACGACGGAGTCGCCCGGGACGCCGGGGGCCAGCTTCACCTGGTACGTGATCTTGATCTCGGAGCCCGGCAGCATCGCCCAGTCGGGGAAGCGCCAGCGGATGTGGGTGACCCGGCCGTCGGGGCTACGGGTGGGCTCGTACACGGGCTTCGGCGGCTCGGGCGTGCCCGCGGGCACCTTGAACGTCACGCGGAACGGCAGCCCGCCGTCCCCCGCGTACGTCTCGTCGAAGCGCAGCAGCTCCGGCGTCGGGTCGGCGACGACGAGGGAGCCGACGGGACCGGTGCCGCTGTTGCGGACGGTGAGGGTGAAGGGGGCCGTCTCACCGGGGCCGATGCGCGAGTCGGGGCCCTTCGCGACTTCGAGCCTGCCGCGTCCGTCCTGCACCTTCAGCGTCGCCGTGCTGTCCCCGAACGGGAAAGTGCCGCCCGGCGGCTGGAGTGGGCTGGAGCCCTCCGCGCTCGCCGTGTCGGAGAGGTTCTCGGGGATCGGGGTGCCGGGGTCCGAGCGCAGGTCCTGCCGGGCCGCGACCTTGAAGCAGACGATGTTCGGGCAGGCGCCGCGCCGCAGCGGGGCGCCGGGCGTCAGTACGTAACCGCCGCCCGAGTGCGAGAAGGTGAAGCGCAGTCCGCGCACGTCGGCCGCGTTCACCCCGCTCGGCAGGCCCGGCGTGGTGGAGGTGGTGTACGTGCCGTTGACGTACGTCGGCGGGGTCGCCGTGCAGTCGGTCGTGCAGGCGTCGACGCGCACCCGGTCGGCGCCCGGCGGGAAGGTGACGCCGGTGATGCGGACGAAGTCGGCGGCGTCGAAGAAGTCCGCGTCGGCGTCCGTGACGACGATTTCCTTGAGGTTGACGTTTCCCGTGTTGCGGGCCTCGATGCGGACGTCGGGCTCCTGGCGGGGGACCCCCGGGAGGGTCTTGGCGACCACCGACGGCGTGATCGACTTCTGGACGGAACCGCCGCTGCGGGCGGGCTTGGTGACGTTGTCCCCGCCGGTGCAGACGCTGCCCTGGACGATCCGGGTGCCCGAGGTGATCTGCGCGCAGTTGCGGAAGGTGACGTCGTCGGCGACGCCGTCCCTGCGCTGCACCACCATGTCGACCAGGATCCGGCCGTTCGGCGGCAGGCTGCCGTCCGCCAGCCGGGCCCGCACCCCCTTCGCACGGGTCAGCAGCGCGGTGTCCGCCGCGTCGTGGGCCACCCACCGCGCGGCCGTCGGGTCGTACACCTCAAGGAGTACGGGCAGTCCGGACGGCTCGCGGTAGCGCACCTTGAGTTCGGTGAGGCGTACGACGTCGAAGGGGTTGTCGGCAGCGGTCGGGTCGGCCGGGTCGGTGATCGCGGGCTTGTCGAGGGGTGTCGTGCCCGCGTTGGCCAGGTCGAGGGTGAACGTCACCGGGGTGCCCGGCGGGACCTCGGTCTTGTCCGCCGTCTTGGAGGTACGGATGTCGTCGCGCGGGTTCTGCGGGCGCAGGCTCTCGCAGGCGGTGCCCGTACCGGAACCCGAGCCGTCGACGGGGTTGGTCGCGGAGACGTCCGCGCAGTTCGCGACGCCGTCCACCGCGTCCTGGGCGACGGCCTTGTCATTGAGGACGCCGTGCACGGAGAGATGACCGATCGCGTTGGGTGCGATGGTGCCGCTGCCCTTGGCGTCGGTGCCGCGGAAGGTGACCGAGAGCTGCTTGGGCGGGCTGCCGGCCGGGCAGCCCGTGCTGGGGAAGTCCTGCCGGGAGGCGGTCGGGGACAGCTGGACCGGGGGCGGGGTGGATCCGTCGCGGCAGACCACGGTGAGGGTGCCCGAGGTCGCGCCCGAGGGGAACTCCACCGCCATCTTCGACGCGTCGAACTTGTCGAACTCGCTGACCGCCGTCGCCGAGGGCTCGGTGATGGTCAGGGTCGCCACCGGGAACGACGCCGTGTTGCGCGCGCCGACGACCATGCTGACCGGCGGCTTCGTGCCGATGACGGCGGTGCCGTCCGCCCGGTAGTTCCCGTCCGTGTCGGAGAAGTAGGACTTGGTCCCCTGCACCGTCGCGATGTTCGGGAGGATGTCGTGCGTGGCGCAGGCCTCGGGACCGGCGACCGTCCCCGCCGTGGTGTCGCGGGCGCTCACCGAGGCGCAGTTGCGCACCTGCTGACGGCTCGTCGGTGCCAGGGGCTGCCCCGTCGCGCGGACGGTGTCGCGCAGCTTCACGTCCAGGGCGACCGCGCCGCCGGTCGCGTCGTACGGCAGCTTCGCACCGGAGGCGGCGGTGAACTCGAACTTCACGCCCGTGATCCGGTCCGGCGAGACCCCGGGCGGCAGGGCCACCGCGGGCCCGGAACCGACTGGACCGGCCGTGAACTCGCCCGGCGCGCAGGGGGTGCCGGTCGGCTTCGTGCAGACCAGTACGCGCACCCGGTCCGCCCCCGCGGGGAAGCGGGACACCGGGCCGACACCCGTCACGTCGAAGTGCTCGTACGTGGCAGGGGTCGTGTCGCCGACCGTCAGCGCGGTCACGTCGGCGGAGGTGGAGGAGC
Organism: Streptomyces sp. NPDC054863; assembly: GCF_053610825.1. Classification (NCBI taxonomy): domain Bacteria; kingdom Bacillati; phylum Actinomycetota; class Actinomycetes; order Kitasatosporales; family Streptomycetaceae; genus Streptomyces; species Streptomyces sp. NPDC054863. Next base: position 5,363 of record NZ_JBSGZD010000075.1, read on the forward strand.
CGTTCCGCACGCCGAGGGTGAGGGTGGAGACGTCTCCGGACTGGGCGACGGTCGAGGCGGACGACCACTTCTTGGTGGTGGCCGGGCGCACGACACGCGGGATGCGGACCGTCACGTCCGCCGTGGAGGACTCCGGGTCGGCGTTGTCGGCGTCGATGGTCGCCGTGTTCGGGATCTTCGCGCCGTCGGTCAGCGCGGTCTCGGCGGGCACCCGCATCCCGATGGAGACATCACGGCTGACGCCTGCGGGCAGTCCGGCCGAGCCGGCGGGGGCGGGCGGACTCGCGAGCGACTCGGCGAACCGGATCGTCAGCTTCCGGGTGGCCGGGTCGTACGTCACCGTGCGGGTGTCGGTCGACTTCGGCAGCGACGTGATGTCGAAGCCGGCCGGCAGCACGTCCTCGACCACCGGGTTGATGCACGCCGTCGTCAGCGACGAGCACGAGGAGGTGAGGGTGTACGAGAACACGCCCCCGGGCTCGATGGGCATCGTCGCACCGGTGACCCGCTTGGCGATCCCCACCTCGGCCTCCGCGGCCCGCGCGGCGGCGCCGGGGGCCGCGGCGAGGGTCCCCGCCACCGATGACAGCAGCACGGCCGTGGCCAGGCCGCTCCGCATGATCCGTTCCCGCACGATGTACTCCTTGGCCGCTTTGGCTCTCAGTGCCATTGCGCCCCAGAGTCACACTCCGTGTCGAGAAAGTTATTCACATGCAGGGGTGAAAGTGTGCTTTAACCCTGATTGGCCGTAGCTGTGGACAAGCGACTGTCGATTGTCACCCCGTCGTGGTAACGCTCGGTCACCATCGACTGAGGGGTCGCGCCGACGGTCACCGCCGTCCGAAGCGCCTCGCCAGCCGCCCCAGTGTGCCGCCCGACGAGCGGTGCCAGGCACGGAAGTCAGTCGCGTGACTCCCACCGGATCGGCTCAACTGATCTGTCACGGCCGACACCTCACGGCTCGTCAGATGCTGGAGCGCGGGACGCAGGACCTCCTCCAGGAGAGCGCTGCGGGTTTCGTCCCACTGCGGGCTCGCACCCGGGTGCGCGCTCCAGGCGGTGAAGCAGTCGGCGGCGTAGGAGGGCGAGGTGCGCAGCCTGTCCAGCAGCGGGGTCGAACGGGCCGTCGCCGCGTACGCACCCAGCAGGTCGAGGTCGCCGGAGCGGGCCAGGGCGGAGAGCTCGCCCAGCGGGCGCTGCTCGGAGAGCAGGTCGCGGGCGAGGAGGTCGAACACCCGCCGGAGCACCGGGGGTTCGACGGGATGCGCCGCCGAGCGGAGCGTGAGCGCGGTGGCCACCGGGCCCGCCCCCGCACGCCCTTCGGCCAGCGACTCGGCGAACTCCAGCAGGCGCAGGGCGCCCAGCTGCCGGGTGTCGATCTCGTGCGGGAAACAGCGGATCAGGTCGGCGGCGAGCGGTGTGACGTCCGGGTCGTCGGCCGGGCCTTCCAGGGCGGCCCGGATCAGCTCCGGGTAGGTGCCCGCCGTGCGGTGCGCGTCCGAGCCCGTCTCGCCCAGGATCCAGCGGGCCTCCTGCGGGGTGGGCAGCAGCTCGCCCGGCCAGACCAGCCGGAATCCGGTGCGCAGGACGAGCGGCTCGATCATGGGGGAGACCCCGGCGGCGCGCAGCACGGTGTGCAGGGTGGAGTCGCGGTCGCCCGTGTTCGCCCCCGGCTCGACGCCCGGCTCCGGGTAGGCGGCGCACATCCGCAGATGCGGCAGGCCCTCCGGAGTCCCGAGCATCAGGTCCGCCGTATGCAGGAGACGTACCAGCGAGAACGGATTGTCCGGCGCCAACTCATCAAGATGTACGAGGAGTTGGGCATGCAGTGCGGAGTGCCGGGTGAGGGCTTCCTGGACTGCCGCGCCACGCGCCCGGTCAGGATCGGCGAGGAGTTCGTGCGCCAGCCGGCGGGCCAGCTCGGGGACGGCGGCCGGATCGTCGTCCTCGGAGGCGAGGAGCGCGGCCAGGGGGGCCGTCGCCTCGGCGGGCACCTTGCCGTCGATGCGCTCGGCAAGCTGCTCCAGGGTGTCCAGTTCGCCGTCCGGGCGGGACCCGGGGACGGGCGCGCAGAGCGCGCCGAGCAGGGCGGGCCAGTCGCCCGCGGACAGCGAGTCGGCGTACTCCCTGGCCCATGCGGCGGCTGCCGTACGCCCCAGGGAGTCGAGCGGAACCCCGGCGCTGAGCGCGGTCGCGGCAAGCGGTCCCGCCTCGAACTCGCCGTCGTGGAGGGAGGGTTGGGCGGCGGCCCGCTTGAAGAGCTCGGGACGGCCTGCCAGCCAGACCTGCGCGGCGACGGCGGCCCACCCGTCACCACCGGGGGCGGTGCGGGGGGCGCCCGAGGGCCGGGCGGAACCGTCGGGCTCCGCTCCCGATCCGGATTCCGTGCGGGCACGCGGCGCGCTCCCGACCTCCGGGACCTCTCCCGGCCAGGCCCACGGAGGCGGTTCCGGTGCGTCGTCGGTGGCCGTCCCGGCGCGGCCCTCCGCCGAAGTGTGCGTCCGGGTGCCGGTGTCCACCTCCGCCGAAGTGTGCGTCCGGGTGCCGGTTTCCCGCTCGGCCGCCCCGCCCCGCCCTTCCCCGTGCACCCGGAATCCCGCCGCCGGGAACACCACGTCGGGCGACGTGCCGACGATCTGCTGGAGCGAGTGCTCCGGGCGTTCCGCGTACGTCGTGAACGTCAGGCCGTGTGCGTGCTCGCGCGGCAGTGCCGCGCCCAGGACCGCCACCCAGCGCGCGATGTCCGCGGGCTCCCCCTCGACCAGCACCACCGGCTCCGCGCCCGGGTCCTCGCAGAGGCGGCGCACGTCCGCCAGTACGCCCGCCAGGCGCGGCCCGCGCGAGGCCGCGAAGTCCGCCAGGCCGTCCCGGTCGAAGAAGCCCGCGGCCGGGGTCAGCAGTTCCAGCGGTGCGGGAGAGCTGCCGGGGGCGGGTGCGACCGGTGCCCAGCGCGGCGAGTCCCACGCGGTGACGGGCAGCGCGCCGCCCGGGAGGCGTTCCCCGGCGGGCAGGTGCACGGCGTGGGTGTGCGCGGCGCCGGTCTCCGGGTCGGTGGTCGTACGGCTCAACAGGCGGCTGCCGTCGGAGAGTTGGGTCAGCGAGAACGCGGAGGCGGGGAACGCGGCCAGTACCTCCTCCGCCTCGTCGAGGAGCGTGCGCGGAACTTCGGGGCTGACCGCCGTGAACCCGGCGGCCGAGGTGTAGTGAAGCTGGGCCAGGCTCATTCGGTCGCTCGCTCCCTTGGTGCGGTGGGTTGGGACGACAGGGACGTAGTGGCTGGCGTACCTCCAAGATCACTTTTCCCTGCGACGGACCCATACCAGCAGATCCGAGCGGTACTTGCTGCACTTTGCTGGATTTTCATGCTCGTGAGCGGGCGTGAAACGGCTTGCTGCGGCCCTTGTGGGCGCTCCCCGCATCCGCTTATCGTTTGGGGTCAAATGGAAACCCCGGAGGTACCCACGGTGGACATCTCATACGAAGACTGGCTGCTGCGGGCCCAAGCCCTCCGGCACCCGACCGGCCATCACATCGACGGCCGCGAAGAAGCGGGCGGCGCAACGCCGGGCAAGACGGACTTCGCGGTCGTCTCCCCCCGCGACGGACAACTGCTGGCACGGGTCGCCGACGCGGGCGAGTTCGAGGTGGGCCTCGCCGTAGCCGCCGCCCGCCGCGCCTTCGACCACGGCCCGTGGCCCCGCCTCGCCCCCGGCGCGCGCGGAAAGGCCCTGCTCGCTCTGGCCGACCTGATCGAGGAGCGGCGCGCCGACCTCGCGCTCACCGTGAGCCTGGAGGTGGGCAAGCCGGTCTCGGACGCGTACGACGTCGAACTGCGCGCCCTCGTCAACACCTTCCGCTACTACGGCGGCCTCGCCGACAAGCTCACCGACGAGGCCCCGCACACCGCCCCCGACGCCCTCGCCCTCGTCACCCGCGAACCCGCCGGAGTCGTCGGCGCGGTCGTGCCGTGGAACTTCCCGCTCACCCTCGCGGGCTGGAAGATCGCCCCCGCGCTGGCCGCCGGCTGCACCGTCGTACTGAAGCCCTCCGAACTGTCGCCGCTCTCCGCGCTGCTGCTCGGGCGGCTCGGTACGGAAGCCGGACTGCCGGACGGCGTCCTCAACGTCGTCGCGGGCGACGGACCGACCGCCGGACGCGCCCTCGGCGTGCACCCGGACGTCGACGTCCTCGCCTTCACCGGCTCCACCGCCGTCGGCCGCCACTTCCTGCGCTACGCCGCCGACTCCAACCTCAAGAGGGTGTGGCTGGAACTGGGCGGCAAGTCGCCCCACATCGTGCTGCCCGACGCCCCCGACCTTGAACAGGCCGCCGCCACCGCCGCCTGGGGCATCTTCTTCAACCAGGGCGAGATGTGCACCGCGCCCTCCCGGCTGCTCGTGCACTCCTCCGTCGCCGACCGGGTCGTGGACGCCGTGATCCAGCGGGCGCGGACACTCAAGGTCGGCGACCCGCTCGACCCGGCGACCGAGATGGGCGCACTGGCGGGCGAGCAGCATCTGACGAAGGTCCTCGACCACATCGGCACGGGCCTCGCCCAGGGCGCCCGGCTGCGCACCGGCGGCGTACGGGTGCACGAGGAGACCGGCGGCAGCTACCTCGCGCCGACCGTCTTCGACCGGGTCGGGCGGGACTCGCGCCTCGCCCGCGAGGAGATCTTCGGACCCGTGCTCTCCGTCTTCACCTTCGACACCGTCGACGAAGCGGTGGCGCTCGCCAACGACACGGACTACGGCCTCGCCGCCGGACTGTGGACCTCGAACCTCTCCACCGCCCACCAGGTGTCCCGACGGCTGCGTGCCGGGACCGTCTGGGTCAATTGCTACGAGGAGGGCGACCTCACCGTCCCCTTCGGCGGAATGAAGCAGTCCGGCAACGGGCGGGACAAGTCAGCGCACGCGCTGGAGAAGTACACCGAACTCAAGACCACCTGGATGCAGCTGTGAACCCGGATGCGGCGGTGAGCGGAATCGCCCCGGGGCCGCAGATCCCGGGGCCGCAGATCCCGAGACCAACGACCACGGGACCAACGAGCCCGAGGCCGACGACCCCGAGGCCCCTCATCGCGCTCCCGAACCGCTTCGCCGCCTCCACCTCCGCCCTGCGGTACGCCGCCGAGGTCACCGCGCGCGCCCTGATCGACGCCGTCTGGCGGGCCGGCGGCGAACCGTTCATGCTCCACCCGTACGCCCCCGACGGCGTCGCCGACCCCGCCGAGGCCGCCGCCCGCCTCGCCCGCTGCGACGGCGTCCTGCTCCCCGGCGGCGGCGACCTCGCCCCGCAGACGTACGGCTGCGGCGACCGCCACGAGAGCGTGTACGACGTCGACCCCGAGCAGGACGCCTTCGACCTGGCCGTGGCGCACGCCGCCCTCGACGCGGGCCTGCCCCTGCTGGCGGTCTGCCGGGGCCTCCAGGTCGTGAACGTCGCCCTCGGCGGCACCCTCCAGCAGGACATGGGCGGCCCCGGCCGCGACCACCGGCACCTCGTCCACCCGGTGGACCTCGCACCGGACTCGGTCGTCGCTCGCGCGGCGGGGGCCGACAAGGTGGAAGCCTCCTGCTACCACCACCAGTGCCTCGACGTGCTGGGCCGCGGGCTCACCGCCACCGCGCGCGCCGCCGACGGAACGATCGAGGCGCTCGAACTCCCGGACTCCCGGGGCTGGTTCGCCGCCATCCAGTGGCACCCGGAGGACACCGCGGCCCACGACCCCGCCCAGCAGGGCCTGTTCGACATGCTGGTGCGGCAGGCGTCCCCCGCCGCCTGACGTCCACTCGTCCCGGGGGGCGATGCGGGGTCAGTCGCAGAGGCGGGCGACGGTGGTGGTCGCGCCGCCCGCGTTCTCGTCGTCCGTGCCGAACACCGCGGTGCGGGCTCCGGGTACGCAGTCCACGGCCTCGACCTTGTGGCCCCTGAACTTCCGCAGTACTTCGGGTGACTTGGCGACCGAGAGCCGCACCTTGCCCGCCCTGTCGACCGACAGCCTGCCCGCGTCGACCACCGCCGAGTCGAACGGCCCGTCGTCACCCTCGTCCGCCGCCGCGGCGATCAGCATGCGGCCCGCTGTGTTCACGGAGATGTCGGAGGCGTGCCGGACGTTGCCCGCCGGATACGGGGCACGGTAGGCGGCCTTGGCCACGGCGCCGAACTTCGTCTCCCCGTACTTGTTGAACGAGAGCGGCGCCGCGTAGAGCGTCGCCGGACGGTCGGCGCGCTTGCCCCGGTCGGCCCAGACCGCCGCCAGCTTCCCGTGCTGCGACACGAGCGCGAAGGACTCGAAGTCGTCGCCCTCGCCGATCGCCGGGAGCGGTGCGAGGTCGAGGACCTCGACCGCGGTCCCGCCGTCGGTGACCTTGATGCGGTACACGAGACCGCGGCTCGCCACGGCGAGGAACTCGTCGGGGGCGCCCGGCACGGCCTCCAGGGCTTCCAGGTCGAGGGGCTCGGCGCCGCCCTTCCAGGTGAGCGTCCGCACGGTCGGTGCGGTGGACCGGCCGGGCCGGAAGGCGAGCCGGGCCATGCGGTTCTCGCCGGGCTTCTTATTGTCGCGCACGATCAGGGCGCTGTACGTGCCGCCCGTGCGCGAGGTGACGGCGAGTCCGCTGATGCCGCTCTTCATGTCCCGCCCCACCTGGTACCAACCACCCTGCTGTGGAGGGGCGTTCACTCCCCGGGCGGAGTCCGCCCTCGTGGTCGCGGCCGTGGGTGTGGTGGCGGTCGTGTCCGTACCGGTGACCACCACAACTCCCGCACCGAGAAGGGCGATTGAGGACAGGACAGCCTTGTGCATGCGCATGGGGATCTCTCTGGTGGGGTGACGCGCGTGGAGTTGACACGCGTAGACGTTCGGGTTGGCCGGGAACGTAGTTGCTCGGTCGGCCCTCGGGCAAGGGGTGTGGCAAATGGCTGCGAGCTACCCGGGTGACCCCGTGTAACGGATGGGCAAAAGGGTCTTGCCGTCGGGGTTGTGACGCGCGTAGACATAGGGCGACCTGGTGCGGAGGCCGTCTCCCCGTCGCCCGGTCCGCCCTGCCCCCATGGCCGTCCAGGCCGGATTCGGAGACCTCCCCCCATGCGAAAGTCCTACCGAGCCGCAGGCATAGCCACCGCCTGTGCCCTCGCCGGCGGAGCCCTGTGGGGCGTCGGCACGGCCACCGCGGGCACCCCTGCCACCGCTGCCGCGGCCGACGCGTCCGCCGCCCGCCCCGTAGAGGCGAAGAGCGGCCACGAACCCCACAACATCGGGCAGCTCGTCGGCGAGATCGACGACTACTACGGCGTCACCCAGGACGCCCGAGGCATCTACCGGGCGTCCCCGAACAGCCCGTACGCAAAGGACGTCGCCCACGTCATCGCCAAGGCCAAGCGCAACATCGAGCGCCAGATGGCCGGTTCCCACCGGGCGAACACCCACGGGGCGAATTCCCATGGGGCGAATTCCCAGGGGGCGGCGGGCGGCAGGTCCGCGAAGCCCGCGATCGTCCTCGACATCGACGACACGATGCTGCTCAGCATCGACTACGAGAAGCGCACCCACTTCCACCTCGACCCCGTCACGTGGAAGCAGTACGTCGAGCGGGCCGACCGGCCGGCCGTCTTCGGCATGCCCGAACTGGTCGCCTTCGCCAAGAAGCAGGGCGTCGAGGTGTTCTTCCTCACCGGTCTCGCCGAGGAGCAGCGCGGCGCGGCCACCAAGAACCTCGCCAGGGTCGGCGTCGGCGTCGACCACCTCTTCCTGAAGGACAAGGCGAACCCGCCGTCCTACCTGAAGAACTGCGCCACCTCGAAGGAGTGGAACTGCACCACCGTGCAGTTCAAGTCGGGCACCAGGAAGCACATCGAGTCGGCCGGCTACGACATCATCGGCAGCTTCGGCGACCAGTACTCCGACCTTGAGGGCGGCTACGCCGACAAGACGTACAAGCTCCCGAACCCGACGTACTTCATCAAGTAGGCGACCCGCCGGACGGGCCGGGGCCCGTGCGCCGGGCCCCGGCCGTCAGGACTTGGCCGCGCGCCGACCGCTCCTGCGCGGCGCGGGCTGCTCGCCCTTCAGCAGCTCGCGCCGCCGCTCCTCGCCGTGCTCCTCCACCTGTACGACGATCCGGCGCAGCGCGTCCGCGGTCGACTTGCACTCGTCGTCGTCCAACTGCTGTGCCACGAAGGCCTCTTCGGCGTTCAGTTCGGGGAAGACCCGGCGCATCAGCGTCTCGCCCTCCGCGGTGAGACTGAGCAGCACCCGGCGCCCGTCGGAGGGGTGGTCGGTGCGCAGGACCAGCCCGCGCCCCTCCAGGGTGCGCGCCACGCCGGTCAGCGTGCCCTTGGAGATGCCCGCCTCCTCGGCGACGAACCGGGTCTCGCGCTCGCCCCAGATCCACACCACCCACAGCACCACGAACGCCGTCCAGGTGAGGTCGGAGGTGCGCAGCACCGAGTTCTCGAAGTGGCTGCGGACGGCGGCGGCGGCGCGGTGGATGTTGGCGATGACCGCCATCTGCTCGTGCCGGATGGGGATGCCGCCGAGCTTGGCCTCGACCAGCTTCTCGGTCTCGATGATGGAACGCTGGCCGGGCACAGGCTCTCCTTCGGGACGCAAGTCGTTCGGTACCAAATTGTACGGGTGGCTCAAAACCTCGGCAGGGTCCCGGGCGCGGTGATCGTACGAAGGCGCCGCAGGTCAGCGCCCCGGTCCGGCGGCCCTTCCGGCGGACGGCAGCCGGGAGAGCCCCGCGCAGAGCAGCAGCGCGGCCGGGACCGACAGTGCCAGCCAGGTCGCGGTCGGCGTGTCCCCGCCGATCAGGGTGGGGAAGTTCGTGACCACCAGGAAGATCGCCCCGGCGATGCCGAGCGCCCCGAGCAGCGGTGCGACCAGCGTGTTCCAGACCCGGGTGTCGTGCCGGGTCCGCCGGAAGAAGACGGTCACCGCGACCGAGGTCAGGAAGTACAGCAGGGTGATCGCCAGGGCCGCGACGCCGCTGAACCAGGAGAACAGCGTCAGCACCGGATCCTTGCCCAGCAGGACGAACGGCAGCACGAGCGCCACCGCGATCAGCGTCTGGACGACACCGGCGGCCCACGGGGCGTGCCGTGTGTTGAGCGAGGACAGCCCGCGCGGCAGCAGGCCGTCCCGGCTCAGCGAGTAGAGGTAGCGGTTCGCCGAGTTGTGGAAGGCCAGGATCCCCGCGAACAGGGACGTGACGAGCAGGAACGGCAGCACGTCGTTGGTCCACGCCCCGAACTGTGCGGCCACCGGCGCGAACACGAACGCCGCCCCGTCCCCGCCCTCCAGCGCCGCGCCGGCAGCCGCCGCGCTCCTCGACGCGCCGTACGCGGAGATCACCATCCAGGTGGTGAACACGAAGAAGCAGGTCACCACCGCCACCGACAGGTACGTGGCCCGGGGCACCGTCTTCGCGGGGTCGCGGGCCTCCTCGCCGTAGATCGCCGTCGCCTCGAAGCCGAGCATGGAGGCGAGCGCGAAGACCAGGGCCACGCCCGGTGCGCCGTCGAGCATCGCCGAGGGCGCGAAGGACGCCCCCGCGTTCAGCCCCTCGGGCCCGCCGCCCTGGAACAGCGTCACGATCCCGAAGGCCAGCAGGATGCTGAACTCCGCGAGCACGAACACCGTGAGGACCTTCGCCCCCAGCTCGATCCCGACCACACCGAGCAGCTGAACGGCGCCCATCGTGACGAACGCACATACCCACCAAGGGACTTCGAGCCCCGCGTGGTCGGCGAACAGACCGCTCGCCGTCGCCCCGAAGAGCCCGTACATCGCCGCCTGGACGGCGTGGTAAGCGAGCAGGGCCACGCCCGCGCTGCCGATGCCGGCGCTGCGGCCGAGACCCGTGCCGATGTACGTGTAGAAGGCGCCCGCGTCGACGACGTACCGCCCCATCGCCACGAACCCCACGGAGAAGAGCAGCACGATGCCGCCCGCCACGGCGTACGCGGCCGGGGCGGCGGGACCGTTCCCGAGGGCGATCGCGATCGGGGCGGCCCCGGCCATGCCGGTCAGCGGGGCCTGTGCGGAAAGCACGAAGAAGAGGATGCCCAGGGCGCCCAGGGCACCCGGCTTGAGCGTGCGGGGCGGGCTGCCGCCGGGTATGTCCGCGGGCCCTTCCGCGGGTCCTTCCGGGGGAATGTCTGCGGGGCCTTCTGTCGCGTTGCCGGTCCGCCGGGGGGTCATGGCCGGTCAGCCTCTCTTCGGTCCGCGGACGCCGCGGAACTCCCAGTCGCCGCCGAGGGCCGTCGAGAGGACCTCCTCCGACGCGGTGGGCTGTGCGCCGCAGTCGTCGCGGACGGGGACGGGGCCGGTCACGATGTGGTTGGTCAGCCTGCCGAGACCCTCGACCTCGACCTCCACGACGTCGCCGGGCTGCACGGGGCGCGAGTGGGCGGGCGTACCGGAGAGGAGCACGTCACCCGGGTACAGGGTGATGGTGCGGGCGATGTCGGCCACCAGGTAGTGCATGTCCCACTCCATCTCGGAGGTGGAACCGTCCTGCGCGAGCACGCCGTTGACGTACGTACGCAGGTACTTGTCGTGGAAGTCCCAGTCGGTGACGAGGCCGGGTCCGAGCGGGCAGAGCGTGTCCGATCCCTTCACGCGCAGCATCGAACCGGCGTCGGTGTCGCGGAAGTCGTGCAGGCCGTAGTCGTTGCCGATGGTGTAGCCGGCGATGTGGTCACCGGCCTCCTCGGGCGAGACGTTGCGGGCGGTCCTCCCGATGACGATCGCCACCTCGCCCTCGTAGTTGAGGTACTTGCACCCCTCGGGGCGGACGACCGCGCCCCGGTGCGCGTTCAGCGCCGAGGTCGGCTTGTGGAAGTACGTCGGCGTCGGGGCCAGGTCGATCTGGAACTCCTCGACCCGGCTGCGGTGGTTGAGGTGCACGGCGACGACCTTCGAAGGGACCACCGGCGGCAGGTGATGGGCCTCGGACGTCTTCGCCCGGCGGCCGTCGGCGGCCACCAACTCGTCGCCCTCGCGCACCACTTGGACGACTGCGCCGTCGAGGAGGATGCGGCGGTACTCAGGCATGGGAGGGCTCCTGTGCGGGCGTGGGCCTCTGCGTCTGCGCGGTGTGGTCGGGGGTCGCGGTCCAGCCGCCGTCCGGGCGGTCGAACCAGAGGTGCACCTGGCCGGTGCCGACGGAGTTCTCGTACGCGCTGTACAGGCGCCCGGGAGCGGTGCAGCGCTCCTCGCCGAGCGCGCCGGCCATCATCAGATAGTGGCCGAACCTGGCCTCGGGCTTGAACCGGTGGAAGTCCTCCATGGTGCGCAGGACTTCGCCGTGCCGACCCTGCTCGAACCAGCCGATCCGCTCGCGGTCGGCCGCGCGGGCACCGTCGCTGAAGATGTGCCGCGGGTCGCTGGACTCGTGGTCGCGCAGCTGACGCAGCGGCCAGAAGGTGTGCGACAGGGCGCCGGACGCGATCAGGATCACCTTGCGGTCGGTGGCGGCGATGCCGTCGGCGAGGGCGCGGCCGAGCCGCAGATTGTCCTCGGTGTCGGCGGTCTGGCAGACCCCGACGGACACCCACTTCTTGTCCGGGAGGCCCCTGCCGAGGTAGTTCCACAGGTTGATCGTGGCGTAGTGCACGGGCAGGTACGGGTCGTCGACCGGGGTGATCCAGGTGCCGTGCGCATCCGCGAACCCGGCGATGGCGGCGGCCAGTTCGGGGTCGCCGGGGTAGTCGTACGGCATCCGGCACATGCCGCGCGGCAGCTCCTCGGAGGTGAAGAGTCCGGCACGGCGGTGCTGGGCGGAGACGACGTACTCGACGGTGGTCGCCCAGTGCGAGTCGAGCACGACGACGGTGTCGTGGTCGAGCTTCTCGAAGACGTCCTCGCGGAGCTTGCGCAGACCGGGGACGAGGGTGATCTCCCGGCCCTCGTTGAGCTCCTTGCGGGTCTCCTCGGGCAGAACGATGGTCGGGACGTGCGAGAGGAGTCCCGCACCGACGATTTCACCCATGCTGTACCCACCCTGATTCCTGTGCGGTGACGGTGTTCTTGAGGTCGCAGTAGAAGTCGAAGCTCCAGGTGCCGCCCTCCCGGCCGACCCCGGACCGGCGGGAGCCGCCGAACGGGGCGCGCAGGTCGCGGACGTAGAAGCAGTTGACCCAGACGGTGCCCGCGACGAGCCGGGCGCTGATCCGGTCCGCGTGGTCGCGGTCGCCGCTGACGACGGTGGCGGCGAGGCCGAAGCGGGTGCCGTTGGCGAGGTCGACCGCTTCGTCGTCGTCCGCGAAGGTCTGGAGGGTCAGTACGGGACCGAAGATCTCCTCCTGGACGGCCTCGGCGTCCTGGCCGAGCCCGGTGAGGAGGGTGGGGCGGTAATAGAGGCCGCCCAGAGCGGAGTTGAGGACGGTGTTCGGCCCGCCGCCGATGACGGCCGTGGCGCCCGCGGCGAGGGCGCGCCGCACGAACCCGTCGATCTTTTCGAGTTGGCGGGCGTGGATGTTGGGCCCGATGTCTGTGGCGGCGTCGCGCGGGTCGCCCTGGACGAGTGCGGACGCCTTCTCGACGAAGCGGCGCGTGAACTCCTCCTCGACGGATTCGTGCACGAGGAGCCTGGTGCCCGCGAGGCAGACCTGGCCGGCGTTGTCGTACTGCTCGACGGCCAGCTCGACGGCCAGGTCCAGGTCCGCGTCCGCGAGAACGAGGAGGGGGGACTTGCCGCCGAGTTCGAGGGAGGTCGGGGTGAGGTGGGCGGCTGCGGCGGTGGCGACGTGCAGGGCGGTCGGCACGGACCCGGTGAAGCTGATGCGGCGTACGTCGGGGTGCTCGGTGAGGGCCTGGCCGACCTCGGCCCCGTACCCCTGCACGACGTTCAGCACGCCGGGCGGGAGTCCGGCCCCGGCGGTGATGTCGGCGAGGAGGGAAGCGGTGAGCGGGGACCACTCGGCGGGCTTGAGGACGACGGTGTTGCCTGCGGCGAGGGCGGGGGCGACCTTCCAGCTCTCCAGCATGAGGGGCGCGTTCCACGGGGCGATGAGGACGCAGGGGCCTGCCGGATCCCAACTGACGTGATTGCGGCGGGTGTTGGTATGGAAGTCGGGGTGGGAGCGGGGGAGTTCACCGGTGAGCCAGTCCGCGAAGAAGCGGAAGTTGTGGGCGACGCGGGGCATGACGCCGCGGCGGTGCGAGCGGAGCAGGGCGCCGTTGTCGCGGGTCTCGACCTGGGAGAGGGCTTCGAGGTTCTTCTCGACGCCGTCGGCGATGGCGTGCAGGATGCGGGCGCGGTCCGCGGGGCTGGTGGCCGCCCATGCGGGGAAGGCGGCCCCGGCGGCGGCGACGGCGGCGTCGGCTTCGGGCTTGCCGCCGCGGGAGATCCGGGCGAGTTCGACGCCGTCGATGGGGGAGAGGTCCGGGAAGGTCTCGGCCGACTCCGATGCGACGCGGCGGCCGTTGATCCAGTGACGGGTGTCGACGGGGGTACCGGCGACGGTGGCGTGGGGAGGGGGCATGTGGGGCTCCGGGGGATCGGTGGCCGGGCGGCCGGGAGATCGGTGGCCGGGTGGCCGAGTGGCCGGGAGATCGGTGGCTGGGTGGCCCGGGCGGCTGGGCGGCTGGGCGGCCGGGTGGCCGGGTGGCCGGGAGATCGGTGGCTGGGTGGCCGGGCTCCGGGGGATCGGTGGCCGAGTGGCCCGGTGGCCGGGGGATCGGTGGCTGGGTGGCCCGGGCGGCTGGGTGGCCGGGTGGCGAGTGGTGGGGGTTCGGGAGGTGTGGGTGCGTTGTGGTTCGTCGCGCGGTTCCCCGCGCCCCTAGGTTTCTCAGCCGTCCGGCGTGTGAGGACGCGTGGCCGAAGGGCGGGCACGGGGCGCAGCCCCGGACGTCAGCCCCCACCAGCCCCGCGGCAGCGGTCTCGGGAAGGGGCGGGGAGGGGCAAGCGCCGCAGGCCACGCTCGCCACCCACCGCCCGCGCGGAGCACGGCGCCCCCCTACTCCACCGCCCCCGACAGCCCCGACTCCAAGAGCCGGCCCCCGTCCCACACCACCCCCACCTGCCGGAAGTACGCCCCGATCGGCTCCCGGACCTCCAGCCGGGCCAGCTCCTCCGTGGGCGACTCGAAGAGCGAGAGCTCCGCGTCCGCCGACCATGCCGGTCCCGCCTCGAACGACGCCGCGCCGGCCTCGACCAGCTCGTCCAGTGCCAGCCCCTTCCCCTTCTCGATCGAGGGGAGCCACCGGTTGTGGATCATCGGATGCCCGTTCACGAACCCGCTCGTCGCGCTCTGCGCGCGCAGCGTGAACGTCGCCTCCGCCAGCCGCCGGTCCGCCGCGGCGAGCGTCGCCCCGAACCGGGCCCCCGCCTCGATCCGCGGAGCGGGCCCGTACGGATGCGGACGGGTCTGGTGCATCGACCCGAGCTTCTTCGGGTACCCCTGGTGCAGCCCGCGGGCGATCGCGAAGTCCTTGTCGACCCAGATGTAGACGCACCGTGAGTAGGTCCGCCCCCGGTAGGAGCACCGGACGACGGCGAAGGTCTCCTTGTACTGTGCCCGCACCGGGTCGAGCAGCTCCTCCCGCGACGCCGAGCAGGACTGCCAGTCCGCCCAGATCAGTGCGACCGCTCCCGGGTCCTCGTCCGCCAACTCCAGTGGTGCGGGCAGGAGTTCACGTACACGCTCGGGATCGGTCCGGTACTCGACGGTCAGCAGGTCGCCGGAGTAGTGCCACGGTGGCGCCGGGATCAGCGACGACGTGCCGGTCGCCGTCTTGGGGTGGAAGTAGCCGCGAACGGTGCTCACGTCAGTGCTCCTTGAGTGTGGACGGAAGAGTTCAGCGCGGCGCGGTACCCCGCCGCCTTCGCCACCACGGCGGGCCCGCCGAGCGCCACCACCCCGACGAGGCGCCCGCCCCCGTCGTGGTAACCCACCAGCACGTCGCCCGCCGCGCCGTCGTCGCCCGGCTCCCCGTCCAGTACGCGCGCGTCCCCCAGGCCCAGCGCGGGCGCGCCGAAGGACTGGATCCGGTACCCGTACTGGTCGCTCCAGAAGGACGGCAGCGGTGCGAACGCCTGCTGCTCGTGCCCGAGCAGCGCCTTCGCCGCGTGCTTCGCGCTGTCGCCGGGCACCGACCAGTGCTCGATCCGCCGGGCCACCGCGTCGTACCGGGGGTTGGGGAACCGTGCGACGTCGCCGACCGCGACGACGCCCTCCGCGACGCGGAGCTGGGTGTCGCACAGCACTCCGTCGCTCAGGTCGAGCCCGTTGCCGGTCAGCCACTCCACGTTGGGCAGCGAACCGACCGCTTCGACGACCGCGTCCGCCCGCACCAGGGACCCGTCGTCGAGGACGGCGCCGGTGACCTGCCCGTCCGGACCGGTGAAGCGGGCCACCGTACGCCCGAGGGCGAAGCGCACGCCCTGTGCGCGGTGGCGTGCCAGCAGTTCCTGCCCGAGCAGTTCGCCCAGCGGCCCGACCATCGGCAGCGGCAGCGGGTCGACGACCGTCACCTCGGCGCCGAGGCCGCGGGCGGTGGCGGCGACCTCGCAGCCGATGAAACCGGCGCCGACGACGACCACGTGCGCACCGGGCCGGAGTGCGGCCCGCAGCGCCCGTGCGTCGTCGATCGTACGGACGGTGTGGCGGCCCCCGGCAGGACCGGGGGCGCCGAGCCTGCGTGGTCGCAGCCCCGTGGCGACCACCAGGCCGTCGTACGGCAACTGTTCGCCGTCGGCCAGCGTGACGACCCGTCCGGCGAGATCGGCCGAGGTCAGCGCAGTCCCGAGCCGCCACACCACATCGGCCGCGGCGGGCTTCGGACGGAAGGCCAGCGACTCGAAGCCCGCCTTCCCGGCGAGGACTTCCTTGGAGAGCGGCGGCCGGTTGTACGGCATGTGGGGCTCGTCGCCCAGGACGACGAGCTCGCCCGCGAAGCCCGCCCTGCGCAACTGCTCGGCGACGCGCAGCCCGCCGAGGGACGCTCCGGCGACCAGGATGCGATCGGAACTGCGATCGACGGCCACCTGCTCAGTCCTCAATGGTGATGGCCTGGAGCGGGCAGACGTCCGCCGCGTCCTCGACGTCCTCGCGCAGCGACTCGTCGGGTTGGGCGACGTACACCAGCTTTCCGCCGTCGTCGAGTTGGAAGACCTCGGGGGCCGCGAAGACGCACTGACCGTGGTCCTTGCAGATGTCGATGTCCACGACGACCTTCATGAGCGGGTCCTCTCGGTCGGGGAGGGCGGTGAGTCGCATCAACTCGTTTGAGTTCAAACAAGTTAATCCCCATGGCTCGATCCGGTCAACCACCGTGCGGGGGCGGGGAAAGTTGTCGGTCACCCCTTGTGGGCGCGTCGAGCCCCTGCATATCTTTTGGAGTCAAACGACACGGAGGATCCCCGGTGAGTGCTCAACAGTCCCCGTTGCCCTCGCAGTCGGCCACACAGCCCGTGCCGGCGGCACGGCCCGCGCCCGCGGCGGATGCCGCCGCCGCCGCGGATGCCCCCGTCGGCACTCTCCCGGCGGGCGTCACCCCCGCCGGGACCCCTCCGGCGGACGGTCCCGCCTCCGCCGGTCCTGCCTCTGCCGGTCGTTCCTCTGCCTCCGCTCCTCCCGCCTCCGCCGGTCCCGCCGGTGCCGCCCCCCGGTACGCCGCGCTCGCGCCGGAGTTGCGCGAACCGCTGGAACGGCTGGCCGCCCAGGGTCAGGAGATCGACGTCGTACGGGTCACCTTCCCCGACCTCCTCGGTACCGACAGGGCCCGCGACATCCTGGTCGAGCACCTGCCCTCCGCCTGCGGCCACGGCCTGGCCTTCTGCCGCGCCGTCTATCACACGTCGCCGCGCGGCGACACGGTCGACGTGGCGGGCGGACTCGACGCGGGACTGCCCGACATCGTCGTACGCCCCGACCTCTCCACCCTCGTCGCACTGCCCTGGGAGCCGGGCGTCGCCTGGTGCCTGGGCGACGTCAGCGACCCGGTCACCGAAGCCCCGGCGCCCGAGTCCCCGCGCGGCGTCCTGCGCCGGGTCCTCGACGCGTGGGCCGAACACGGCCTGACCCCGATCGTCGGCCCCGAGCTCGAATACTTCCTGTGCGAGCCCGCCCCCGGCACGCCCACCGGCTGGCAGCGCTACGCCGAGGCCCCGGGCAACATCTACACGGCCGGCCTGCGCGGCGACCCCGAGCGCCACCTGCTCCGTACGATCCGCCACCTGCGCGATCTCGGACTCAGGGTCACGGCGGGCAACCACGAGTACAGCAGCGGCCAGTTCGAGATCAACCTCGACCACTCCGAGGCCCTGGACGCCGCGGACCGTGCCTTCCGCTTCAAGGCCGCGGTCAAGGAACTCGCCCGCAAGGAAGGGAAATTGGCCACCTTCATGGCCAAGCCCTTCAACGACGAGGGCGGCTCCGGCTTCCACCTCCACTTCTCGGCATTACGAACCTCTTCGGGGGACAGCGCCTTTGACGACCCGTCATCGACGCACGGTCTCTCGGAAACAGCCCGCCACGCACTCGCCGGTGTCCTCGCCCACGCCCCGGCGCTCGCCGCACTCCAGAACCCCACCGTCAACTCCTACAAGCGCTTCGGCCCGGACACCCTCGCCCCCTGGCTGATCGACTGGGGCCTGGACAACCGCAGCGCCATGATCCGCATCCCGCCGGAGCGCGGCGCCGCCTCCCGACTGGAACTCCGCCTCGGCGACGCCAGCGCCAACCCGTACCTGCTGCTCGCCAGCACCCTCGCCGCCGCCCTGCTCGGCATCCGCGCGGGCGACGAACCCCCCGCCCCGATCCACGGCTACGGCTACGACGCGACCAAGGCGCCCCAGCTGCCCGCGAACCTGACCGTCGCCCTCGACGCCCTGGTCGCCGACGGCCCGCTGACGGAACTGCTCGGCAAGGAGTTCACCTCCTCCTTCCTCGCCTACAAGCGCAACGAGGTCGAACGCTTCCAACAGCACGTCACCGACTGGGAGTTCAGCGAGTACGCGTACCACCTCTAGATCTCCAGGTCCCCAGATCGCCCAGGAGTCGCACCCATGCCCCACCCGATGCCCCTCTCCGCAGTCGACCTCGCCGACCCGGACAAGTTCACCGACGGTGAGACGCCCTGGCGGATGCTGGACACCCTGCGCCGCGAGGACCCCGTCCACTGGCAGCCCGAACCCGCGCCCAACAGCGGCTTCTGGGCGGTCACGAAACACGCCGACATCGTCGCCGTGGACCGCGACCCGGACACGTACACCTCCACCCGTTTCACCAACCTGGAGGAGGTGGACGACGACCAGATCGCCATCCGCCGCTCCCTCCTCGAAACCGACGGCCTGCGCCACCAGGCCATGCGCCGCCTGCTCCAGAAGCCCTTCACCCCCAGGGCGGTCGCGGCCTACGGCGACTTCCTCCGCGTCCTCACCCGCCGCACCCTGGACCAGGCCCTCGCCGAGGGAAGCTTCGACTTCGTCGAGGAAGTCTCCGCCGACTTCCCCATCAACGTCCTGGCCCGCATGCTCGACGTTCCGCCGGACGACACCCAGCAGCTCATCGACTGGGGCAACCGCATCATCGGCAACACCGACCCCGACTATGCCGACGTACTCCTCCACAGCGAGGAGAGCGAGAGCTACCGCAACCTGCCCTTCCGCAGCCCCGCCGCTCTCGAAGTCTTCGCGTACGGCCGCAAGTTGGCCTCCGAGCGCAAGGGCGGAGACGGCACCGACCTCGTCAGCCTCCTCGTCAACCAGACCCCCAGGGACGGCGTCCCCCTCACCCCCACCGACTTCGACAACTACTTCCTCCTGCTGGTCGTCGCGGGCAACGAAACCACCCGCCACGCCATCTCCCACTCCATGCTCGCCCTCATCCAGCACCCGGCGGAACTCGCCAAACTCCAGGCCGACCCCACCCTCATCCCGTCCGCCGTCGAGGAATTCCTCCGCTGGGCGTCCCCCGTCTACCACTTCCGCCGCACCGCGACCCGCGACACGGAACTGGGCGGTAAGCACATCAAGGAGGGCGACAAGGTCGTCCTGTGGTTCGCCTCCGGCAACCGCGACGAAGAAGTCTTCCCCGCCCCCTACACCTTCGACGTCACCCGCACCGACATCGACCACGTCACCTTCGGCAAGGGCGGCCCGCACTTCTGCCTCGGCAATGCCCTGGCCCGCCTCGAAATCCAGATCCTCTTCGAGGAACTCCTCCCACGCCTGTCCTCCATCCGCCTGACGGGCGAAGTCCCGCGCGTACGAAGCAACTTCGTGAACGGGATCAAGAGGCTGCCGGTGGAGGTCACGCTGGTGTGAGCTGCGAGGCAGCTTCCGGCACGGGTGGAGGGCTGTCCCTACTATGGCCCCGTGAAAACTCGGATGATCGTGCTCAACGGTGGTTCCAGCTCGGGGAAGTCCAGGATCGCCCGGTGTCTGCAGGCGGTGTTGCCGGATTCGTGGCTGTCGCTGAGTCTGGACACCTTCGTGGACGCGTTGCCCGCGTCCCTGCGGGAGGGGGGCTCCGGTATCGGGTTCGCCCCCGACGGCGGGGTCGCTGTCGGGGACGAGTTCCGGCGGCTGGAGGAAGCCTGGATCGCGGGGGTCGTCGCGATGGTGCGGGCCGGGGCGCGGGTCGTCGTCGACGAGGTGTTCCTCGGCGGAGCCGAGTCGCAGGCGCGGTGGTTGAAGGCGATCGACGGTGACGTCGAGGTGCTGTGGGTGGGCGTGCGGTGCGAGGCAGGGGTGGCGGCGGCGCGGGAGGCCGCGCGGGGGGACCGGGTCGGTGGAATGGCCGCCGCACAGGCGGAGCTGGTGCATGACGGGGTGTCGTACGACTTCGAGGTCGACACCACGCGCAGGGGACCGGAGGAGTGTGCGCGGCTGATCGCCGAGCGGGCGGAGTAGGGAGAGCGGGGCCCTGCGGCGTGCAAGGGCCCCACGATGCGGCCCTACGGCGCGTAGGGCCCCACACGATGCGGCCCTACGGCGCGCAGAGTCCCACCCCATGCGGCCCTGCGGGGTGCAGGGCCCCCACGATGCGCCACTACTGCAAGCAGGACGGCCCCAGCAGCACCTTCAGGTCTCCGTACAGCGCCGGGTCCGCCTTCACCCGGTGCCGGTCCAGCCGCAGCACCGTCGTCTTGCGCGGGCCCTGGAGCTTGATCCGTACCTCCGTGTCGCCCCGGTGGTGGGAGAGGATCTCGCCCAGCTTGCCGACCATGGGCGGGGTGACCTTGACGGTGGGGATGGTGAGGACGACGGGTGCGTTGGTACCCGCGTCGGAGATGTCCGGGACCTGGAGTTCCATCGCGACCAGGCGCGGGATGTCCTCACGCTTGTCGAGGCGGCCCTTGACGAACACCACGGTGTCTTCGGTGAGTTGGGTGGAGATCAGCTGGTACGTCGCCGGGAAGAACATGCACTCGATGGAGCCCGCCAGGTCCTCGACCGTCGCGATCGCCCACGCGTTGCCCTGCTTGGTCATCTTGCGTTGCAGGCCGGTGATCAGGCCGCCGATCGTGGTGACCGAGCCGTCCGAGAAGTCGCCGCTGGTGAGCGAGGCGATCGCCGCGTCGGCCTTGTCGGAGAGGACGTGCTCCAGACCGAAGAGCGGGTGGTCGGACACGTACAGGCCGAGCATCTCGCGTTCCTGCGAGAGGAGGAAGGACTTGTCCCACTCGATGTCGCCGATGGGGGTGTCGAGGCCGAAGCCGGGGGAGTCGTCGGGGCCGTCCGAGCCCAGGTCGCCGAAGAGGTCGAACTGGCCCTCGGCCTCCTTGCGCTTCACCTGGACGACCGCGTCGACCATGTTCTCGAAGACGGCGGACAGGCCCTTGCGGGTGTGGCCCATCGCGTCGAAGGCGCCCGCCTTGATGAGGGATTCCGTCGTGCGCTTGTTGCAGACGACCGATTCGACCTTGTCGAGGTAGTCGGGGAAGGAGGCGTACTTCCCCTTCGCCTTGCGGCACTTGACGATCGAGTCGACGACGTTCTGACCCACGTTGCGGACCGCCGTGAGGCCGAAGACGATCACGTCGTCGCCCTGCGGGGTGAAGTTGCCCGCCGACTCGTTCACGTCCGGCGGCAGCACCTTGATGCCCATGCGGCGGCACTCGTTGAGGTACAGGGCCATCTTGTCCTTGTCGTCCTTGACGGACGTGAGGAGACCGGCCATGTACTCGGCGGGGTAGTTCGCCTTGAGGTAGGCGGTCCAGTACGAGACCAGGCCGTACGCCGCCGAGTGCGCCTTGTTGAACGCGTAGCCCGCGAAGGGGACCAGGACGTCCCACACCGCCTGGATCGCCTCGTCCGAGTAGCCGCGCTCCCGGCAGCCCTTCTGGAACGGGACGAACTCCTTGTCGAGGACTTCCTTCTTCTTCTTGCCCATGGCGCGGCGCAGGAGGTCGGCCTGGCCGAGGGAGTAGCCGGCCAGGACCTGCGCCGCCTTCTGCACCTGCTCCTGATAGACCACCAGGCCGTAGGTGATGCCCAGGACTTCGGAGAGCGGCTCCTCCAACTCCGGGTGGATCGGGGTGATTTCCTGCTGCTTGTTCTTGCGCAGGGCGTAGTTCGTATGGGAGTTCATTCCCATCGGGCCGGGTCGGTACAGCGCCGACACGGCGGAAATGTCTTCGAAGTTGTCGGGCTTCATGAGGCGGAGAAGGGACCGCATCGGGCCGCCGTCGAACTGGAACACGCCCAACGTGTCGCCGCGCGCGAGGAGTTCGTACGTCGGGCCGTCGTCGAGGGGGAGGGAGAGGAGCTCCAGGTCGATGCCCTTGTTGGCCTTGATGGCCTTCTGGGCGTCCTGCATGATCGTCAGGTTTCGCAGGCCCAGGAAGTCCATCTTGAGGAGGCCGAGCGACTCGCAGCTCGGGTAGTCCCACTGGGTGACGACCACGCCGTCGTTCTTCGGGGAGAAGACCGGGGCGTGGTCGATGACCGGCTCGCTCGACATGATGACGCCGGCCGCGTGCACGCCCATCTGGCGGACCAGGCCCTCGATGCCGCGTGCGGTGTCGATGACCTTCTTGACGTCGGGCTCGTTCTCGTACATTCCCCGGACCTCGCCCGCCTCGCTGTAGCGGGGGTGCTTGGGGTCCGTGATGCCGTTGAGGTCGATGCCCTTGCCCATGACGTCGGCGGGCATCGCCTTGGTGATGCGGTCGCCCATGGCGTACGGGTAGCCGAGGACGCGGGCGGAGTCCTTGATCGCGTTCTTGGCCTTGATGGTGCCGTACGTGCCGATCATGGCGACCTTGTCGGCGCCGTACTTCTCCGTCACGTACCGGATCACCTCACCGCGCCTGCGCTCGTCGAAGTCGATGTCGACGTCGGGCATGGAGACGCGCTCCGGGTTGAGGAACCGCTCGAAGATCAGGCCGTGCGGGACGGGGTCGAGGTCGGTGATGCCCATGGCGTACGCGACGATCGAACCGGCGGCGGAGCCTCGGCCGGGACCGACCGCGATGCCGTTGTTCTTGGCCCACATGATGAAGTCGGCGACCACGAGGAAGTACCCCGGGAAGCCCATCTCGATGATGATGCCCATCTCGTAGTCGGCGAGCTTCTGGCGGTCCTCCGGGACGCTGTTGTTGAAGCGCCGGTTCATGCCGATGCGCACTTCCTCGCGGAACCACGACACCTCGTCGTACCCCTCGGGCACGTCGAACTTCGGCATCAGGTTCTTCGGCTCGAACATCCCCGCCGTGTCGACCCGGTCCGCGATCAGGAGCTGGGTGTTGCGGCAGCCCTCCAGCCATGCGTCCGAGGAGTCGATCGCGTACATCTCGGCGGCCGTCTTCAGGTGGTAGCCCGAGCCGTCGAAGCGGAAGCGGTCCGTGTCGGAGATGTTCGAGCCGGTCTGGATGCAGAGCAGGGTGTCGTGGGCCGCCGCCTCGGACGCGTACGTGTAGTGCGAGTCGTTCGTGACGACGAAGGGCGCCTGGATCTTCTTCGCGACCTCAAGGAGGCCCGAGCGGGCCCGCCGGTCGATGTCGATGTCGTGGTCCATCAGCTCGACGAAGAAGTTCTCCTTGCCGAAGATGTCCTGGAACTCGCCCGCCGCCTTGACCGCCTCGTCGAGCTGGCCCAGCCGGATCTTGGTGGAGATCTCGCCCGACGGGCAGCCGGTGGTGGCCATCAGGCCCTCGCCGTACTCCTGGAGCAGCTCGCGGTCCATGCGCGGCTTGCGGAAGAAGCCCTCCAGGCTGGCGCGGGACTGGGCGCGGAAGAGGTTGTGCAGGCCGGTGTTGTTCCGTGCCCACATCGTCATGTGCGTGTAGGCGCCCGCGCCCGCGACGTCGTCGCCCTTCTGGTGCGGGGCGCCCCACTTCACCGGCTTGTTGTGACGGCGGGACTCGGGGGCGAGATACGCCTCGATGCCGATGATCGGCGTGATGTCGGCCTTCTTGGCCTGGTGGAAGAAGTCGTACGCCCCGTGCAGATTGCCGTGGTCGGTCATGGCGATGTGCGTCATGTCCATCTCGCCGCACGCCTTGAACATGTCCTTGAGCCGGGCCGCGCCGTCCAGGAGCGAGTACTGGGTGTGAACGTGCAGGTGCGTGAACGGCTGATCGGCCACGGGGACGTGCCTTCCGGGGGAGGGGCGGCTGGGGTACGGCACGCCGAAGCGGCCTGGGGCACAGAGCTGCCCCGGGGAGGCGTACGAGGTGTCGGAGACCCCCGAGCCTACCTCTCCCAGAGAGCTGATCAAGGCCGCTCACAGGACCGCGCGACTTGGTGTTTGTGCAGGTCAGAGCCGCTATTCCGGGAAGAATGCGAGGTCAGAGAGATGTGAGAAATACCTGTGGATCCCGATGATCGGCGCGCCTAGGCTGTGGCCCCGTGTCCATCGAACTGCACCACCACGCCGTCGTAGCAGACGCCCACAACGACCTCCTCATGGCGGTCACCGCCCGGCCGCCCCGGCGCTGGGCGAGCTTCTTCCGCGAGCGGTGGCTGCCGCAGCTCCAGGAGGGCGGGGTCGACCTCCAGGTCCTCCCGGTCTTCATCGGGGACGCGTACCGCCCCGAGGGCGCCCTCCGCGAGACCCTCCGCATGATCGAGTGCGCGCACGTCCTCGCCGAGGGAAATCCCGATTCCGTACGGCTGTGTCTCGACGGCGACGACATCGACGCCGCGCACGCGGCCGGCAGGATCGCGCTCGTCCTCGCCCTGGAGAGCGCGCCGGGCGTGGACGCCTCCGTGGAGCTGTTCCCCACCCTCTTCCGGCTGGGCGTACGGGTCGCCTCGCTCGCCCACTGGAGGCGCACCCCGCTCGCGGACGGCAGCGGCGAGGACGCCACCGGCAGCAGGCTCACCGAGGCGGGCGTCGAAGCCCTCTCGATCATGGAGAGCCTCGGCATGATCTACGACGTCTCGCACCTGAACGCCGCAGGCGTCGCCCACGTCCTGGAACTGGCCACCCGCCCCGTCATGGCCACCCACTCCTCGGCCCGCGCCCTGCGCGACCACCACCGCAACCTCACCGACGAGCAACTGCGCGGCATCGCCGCCACCGGCGGCACGGTCTGCGTGAACTTCCTCCCGGAGTTCCTGGCCGCCGACCCCGCCGACTGCACCCTCGACCGGCTCGCCGACCACTTCCTGCACGTCCTGGACGTGGTGGGCCCGGACCACGTCGGCATCGGCGCCGACTTCATCGAGGAGGTGGACCACGACACGATGCCGCGCTGCTGCGAGGAGGAACCGTACGGATACCCCGTCTCACTGCCCGGCCTGTCGGGCCCGCGCGGGCTGCCGCTGGTGACGGAGGCGCTGCTGGGGCGGGGCGTCCAGGAGGACGTACTGCGCAAGATCCTCGGCGGGAACGTGCTGGAGCTGTTCCGCAAGGAGCTGGGCCGGGCGAAGTGAGACACCTCCTGGTG
>NZ_JBSGZD010000076.1:0-29816 GCF_053610825.1 Streptomyces sp. NPDC054863
GTCATTTTCCCGGAAGGCCGAACAGCTCGGTCACTTTCCCGGAAGGCCGAACGGCTCGATCTCCGCGTCGGCCCAGATCCTCCGCGAGACCTCCTCCGGGTACACCACCGCGTCCGCGCCCCCCTTCCCGTCGAACACCCGCGCCAGCCGGCCCTCGGTGTCGTACGGCGCCCAGCCCGGGTTCCCGTCCTTCACGAAGGCCACCCACGCGTCCTGGATCTCCGTCGCGAGCGCCCGCGCCTCGTCGCCCGGGTCCTCCCCCAGGAGCATCCGGCCGTCCGGGCTGTCGAACGTACCGAACAGCAGCGGCACGTCGAGGCTGTGGCAGGCGCCGTACTCGCCGCCCCTCACCGGTGCCGGCCAGGTCAGTTCGAAGAGGTACGTCGTCCCGCCCGCAGCCGCGTTCGTCTCGGCGAGCCTGGCCGTAGGCATCCGGAAGAGGACGTCCGAGTGGACGGTCTCGAAGAGTTCGGTGGGAGTGGCTCCGGGGAATCCGGCCCGGTAGGCCGCCGGACCTTCCGGGGCCGGTGCGAACCGGCGCAGGGCCGCGTCCGCCTGCTCCTCGGTGAAGGTGGGCAGCCCCATCATCGCCAGGAACAGCCGGAACTCGTGCTGGGTGTGCCCGGTCAGCAGCTCGACGCCGTTCGCCCGCCCGTCCTTCAGCGCCTGCCAGGGGGCTTCCGGAACCAGTTCCCCGTCCAGTACGGGCGAGAAGGGCGCGGCCAGGTGGGCCGCGCGCCCCCACCGGTCACCGTGCGCGGGCAGCTCCCGCAGGAAGCCGGAGATCTCCGCGGCCAGCCGCTGGGGCTCGACCGCGCCGAGCCCGGCCACCGTCGGGGCCACCCCGAGCCGCTCGGCGAGCGCCGCGGTGAAGTCGGCGGCCAGGGCGGGCGTGCAGTACATGCCGGGGACGGATTGGGCGACCACCCGCCGGAACAGCCCTGCGGCGGGCCGCACGGCGAGCAGCGTGGCGATGGAACCGGCACCGGCGGACTCGCCGCAGACGGTGACACGGTCCGGATCGCCGCCGAAGGCACCGATGTTGTCCCGCACCCATTCCAGGGCGGCGATCTGGTCGAGCAGTCCGCGGTTGTCGGGCGCACCCTCGATACGGGCCCAACCCTCGACCCCCAAACGGTAGTTGAAGGTGACGACCACCAGCCCTCGACGAGCCAGCCGGGCGCCGTCGTACATCGGGTCGCCGGAGAAGCCGGAGACGTACGCCCCGCCCTGCATCCACACCAGGACGGGCAGCGGCCCACCCTCCGCGCGAGCCTGCGGCGACCACACGTTGACCGTGAGCCACTCGTCGCCCGTCGCCTCCGAAGGCACGGGGACGGGCCCCGACTGGGGCGGCGGCGGGCCGAACGCGCAGGCGTCCCGTACGCCTTCCCATGCGGCCGGGGCCACGGGCGCCGCGAAACGCAGTGCGCCGACCGGTGGTTGGGCGAAGGGGATTCCCCAGAAGACCGCGAGCCCCCGCCCGCCCGCCGCCCCGGCTTCCCCCTCGACCCGGCCCCGTACAACTCCGTAAGCGGTACGCACCTCTACAGATGTCATGGCCATAGCCTGCCATCCGGGTCATACCTCAGAGCGAACGGCCCGCACCGCCGTCGATGCGGATGCTCTCGCCGTTGATGTACGCGGCGTCGTCGGAGACGAGGAAGGCGGCCAGCTTGCCGATCTCCTCGACCGTGGCGTAGCGGCCGGCCGGGATCTTCGCCAGGAAGTCGGGGTCCTCGGGCCGGCTGTTGACGTAGCCGGGCAGCAGGCTGTTCATGCGGATGCCGCTCGCGGCGTACTGGTCGGCGTACAGCTTGGTGAAGCTGGAGAGAGCGGCGCGCAGGCTGGAGTTGACGGGGACCACGCCCATCGGCTCGAAGGCCGTGTACGAGGACAGGTTCACGAAGGCGCCGCGGCCGGCCGCCTCCATGTGCGGGGTGACCAGGCGGGCCATGCGGACGACGCTGAGCAGCAGCATGTCGAGGCCGTCGTGCCACTGCTGGTCGGTGACCTTGAGGAGCTCGTCGTTCCTGGCGTGACCCGCCCCGTTGACGACCGCGTCGATGCGGCCGTACCGGTCGAGGGTGGTGTCGACGAAGCGCTGGAGGTCGGCGGGCTCGGTGAGCGAGCCGACGGTGGCGACGGCGCCCAGCTCCTCGGCGAGGGCGGTGACGGCCGGGTCGAGGTCGAAGAGGGAGACCGTGTGGCCCGCTCCCGCCAGCTGGGTGGCGATGCCCCTGCCGATGCCCGAGGCGGCGGCGGTG
The DNA here is from genome assembly GCF_053610825.1 of Streptomyces sp. NPDC054863. Taxonomy (NCBI): domain Bacteria; kingdom Bacillati; phylum Actinomycetota; class Actinomycetes; order Kitasatosporales; family Streptomycetaceae; genus Streptomyces; species Streptomyces sp. NPDC054863. The sequence continues at coordinate 2,268 of NZ_JBSGZD010000076.1, forward strand.
ACGAGGGTGACGGGCATGGCGGGTCCTCCGGTGACTACGACACTGCGACTGTACGACTGTACGACTGTACGACTGTACGAAATAAACCTTATGGTCGAACCGTCACGGGTGCAAACCGGACACCGTACGAAGGTCGTCGTACACTCACCTGCATGGCCATGCACCACCCCGACCGCGCGCAGCTCCTCATCGAGGACGTCCTCGCCGCCCTGGGCAATCCGGTACGGCTCGGCATCGTGCGCGAGCTCGCCTCGTCCGAGGGCGAGCGGACCTGCGGCAGCCTGCCCCTCGAAGTCACCAAGGCGACCGCCACCCACCACTGGCGGGTACTGCGGGAGTCCGGGGTGACCCGGGAGCACAAGGTCGGCCGCTACAAGGCGATCGAGCTGCGCCGGGCCGACCTCGACGCACGCTTCCCGGGACTGCTCGACGCGGTCCTCGACTCCCCCGCAGAGATCTCTCCCGCCCAGATCTCTCCCGCAGAGGTCTCCCCCGCCGGGATCTCCCCCGCCGGGTCCTCCCCGACCGTCGACTCCCCTGCCCGAGAGGCACGTTCATGACCCACGCCGCCCCCTCGGGCACGTATCTGCTGCGCAACGCCGGCAGCGGGCTGCTCCTCGAAGTGCGCGGCGGCGCGAAGGGCAGCGGCGCCCCCGTCCAGCAGGGCAAGGACTCCGGAGCCACCGCCCAGCACTGGGTGCTGACCCCGGTCCACGAGGGCAGCGGATTGCACCACGTCGTCAGCGCCGCCAGCGGCAAGCGCCTGGACGTCGCGGGCGCCAAGGTCGAGAACGGCGTGCGCATCCAGCAGTGGGCGGCCAACAACTTCGGCGCCCAGGAGTGGATCGTCGAGCGGCACCCGGACGCGCCGGGCCGGGTGAGCCTGGTGAGCTACATCAGCGGACTGCTGCTCGAAGTCGCGGACCGCAGCATGGAAGACGGTGGGCGGGTGCAGCAGTGGGAGGACACCGACTCCCCCTTCCAGTGGTGGCAGTTGGAGACAGTTCCGGCCAACTGACCGGCAGGGAAAGTCCGTTGACGGTCACATGATCTCCTTGATTCGACCAAAACCCTTGCCCGCCGCACGTCCCCCTCCAAGAATGCCCCTGACATTCGTCACTGGAGGGGGACCCCCGCATGAGCAAGCCTTACCTCGGTGCACTGCTCGCACTGACGCTCCTCGGAGCCGGTGCGGCACCCGCGATCGCGGCCACGAGCCAGGACACCGCGGTCACCACCGCGAAGTCCGCGCAGTCCGCACCGAGCACCGCGGCAGCCGCACTGTCGAAGCCGAAGCCGGTCGACTTCGCCGGGACGGTCGCACTCAGCAACTGTTCGGGCTCCGTGGTGCGCATGCCGCAGTCGCGGCCGAACGACCCGGCGCTGATCCTGTCCAACGGTCACTGCATCACCGAGCAGGACATGCCCGGCGCCGGTGAGGTCGTCGTCGACCTGCCGTCGAAGCGCACCTTCAGCCTCCTCAACGCGAAGGCGGAGAAGGTCGGCACGCTGACCGCGAGCAAGCTGGCGTACGCGACGATGACCGACACGGACATCTCCCTGTACCAGCTGACCAGCACCTACGCGCAGATCGAGAACCAGTACGGGATCAAGGCGCTGGAGCTCAACACCGAGCACCCGAGGAAGGGCCGGGACATCACGGTCGTCTCCGGGTACTGGAAGAAGACCTACAGCTGCAAGGTCGACGGCTTCGTGTACCGGCTGAAGGAGGCCGACTGGACCTGGAAGGACTCCCTCCGGTACACCTCCGACTGCCAGACCATCGGCGGCACCTCCGGCTCCCCGGTGATCGACAACCGCACCGGCAAGGTCCTCGCGGTCAACAACACGGGCAACAACGACGGCGAGCGCTGCACCCTCAACAACCCGTGCGAAGTGGACAAGCACGGCAGGGTGACGGTGCGTCACCACATCAACTACGCCCAGCAGACGTACGGCATCGCCCGCTGCATCTCCTGGAACAGCAAGGTGGACCTGGACCGCTGGGGCTGCCGCCTGCCGCAGCCCGCCGACAAGTCCTAGGCACCGAGTAGGCACGGAGGTCGTATGGCGGCGCGGGCCAATTGTGTTCACCTGCGCCGCAATACGCACAGCAGCCTCACAGACACCCCCTTGTCCGGTGCCACAAATCCCCGAACAATGCCCATGACAAACCGGCGCGAAGCAGCTCCGGTCACATATGGCATTGAGGGGACCCCCACATGAAGAAGCCTCTCGTCGGCGCATTCCTCGCCACCCTGCTCGTCGGGGCAGGCGCGGCACCCGCGTTCGCGGCCACGGGCCAGGACACGGCTCCGGCCACCGGCACCACCAGCACGAAGGCCTCCCCCACGAAGGCCGCACCCAAGGGCAAGGCCAAGGTCAAGGCGGTCGACTTCGCGGGAACGGTCGCGCTCAGCAACTGTTCCGGCTCCGTCGTCCGGACTCCCACCGCGAAGCCGGAAGACCCGGCCCTGGTGATGTCCAACGGGCACTGCCTGGAGTCGGGCTTCCCCGCCCCGGGCGAAGTCGTGGTCGACAAGTCGTCGACCCGTACCTTCAAGCTCCTCGACGGTGCGGCCAAGGAGCTCGGCACGCTGAAGGCCAGCAAGATCGCGTACGGCACGATGACCGACACGGACGTCTCGCTGTACCAGCTCACCAGCACCTACGCCCAGATAGAGAGCCAGTACGGCGTCAAGGCGCTGGAGTTCGACACCGCACGCCCCGCGCAGGGCAAGGCGATCACCGTGGTGTCCGGCTACTGGAAGAAGACGTACAGCTGCAAGGTCGACGGCTTCGCCCACCAGCTGAAGGAGGGCAACTGGACCTGGAAGGACTCGGTCCGCTACACCTCCGACTGCAAGACCATCGGCGGCACGTCCGGCTCCCCGGTGCTCGACGACGCGACCGGCAAGGTCGTCGCCGTCAACAACACCGGCAACGAGTCCGGCGAGGAGTGCACGGACAACAACCCTTGCGAGGTCGACGAGAACGGCAAGGTGACCGTGCACCAGGGCATCAACTACGGCCAGCAGACGTACGGCATGGTGCCGTGCATCGGGGTCGGCAGCAAGATCGACCTGACGGCCGCCGGGTGCCAACTCCCGAAGCCGTAACGCTGATTGACGGCTAGTCAGCACTGTACGGTCTTGAACGGCGTCAGCCCGCAGCCGCCCTGCGGTGCTCCTGGGGGCTGACGCCGCGCACCCGTTTGAAGGCGGCGCTCAGCGCGAAGGAACCGCTGTAGCCGACCTTCCGGGCGACCGCCTCCACCGTCGCGTCCGTCGCCCTCAGCAGATCGGCGGCCAGCGTCAGCCGCCACCCGGTGAGGTACGCCATCGGCGGCTCGCCCACCAGCTCGGTGAACCGGCGGGCGAGTCCGGCCCGCGACACCCCGGTCTCGGCGGCGAGCGAGGCGACCGTCCAGGGGCGGGCGGGTTCGTTCTGCATCAGCCGCAGCGCCCGGCCGACGACCGGGTCGCCCATCGCCCGGTACCAGGCGGGCGCCTTGGCCTCCGGCCGGGAGAACCAGGACCGCAGCGAGGCGATCAGCAGCAGGTCGAGGAGCCGGTCGAGGTAGACGCTCTGCCCGGGGTCGTCCCGGCTGATCTCGTCCTCCAGGACGGGCAGCAGCGGGCAGTTCCAGCCCTCGCTCGGGAGGTACGCCAGCGGGGGCAGCGCGTCGAGGAGCCGCCGGCCGACCTCCCCGTCCAGCTGGTAGGTGCCGATGAGCATCACCGCATCGCCGTCCGCCCGGTCGCCCCAGGTCCGCACGCCCAGCTGCATCGACTCGGCGAGCGGGGTCCCGTGCTCGGAACTGCACACTCCGCCGGGCCCGATCCGCGCCCGTACCGGACTGGCCGGAGTGTCGGCGCAGGTGTACGGGTCGGGGCCGCGCGCGATGGCGATGTCGCCCGGGCGCAGCAGCACGGGGTCGCCCGTGTCCGGCATGACCCAGGCGGTCGAGCGGGTCATGCACATCAGGGTGAGCGGGGCCCCGTCCTCGATGCGTATCGACCAGGGCGGGTCCATCACGGCCCGCAGGAGGAAGGCTCCGCGGGCACGGGGCCCGTCGAGGAGACCGGCGAGTGCGTCCATGGCCGCGACTCTAGCCGGGGAGGGACTCCGACCGGGGGGCAAGTTGGACTCACGCGTATGGAAGTGAGCCTGTGGAGCATGGCCCGTCCAGCCCGCCGGGACGAACCTTGAGTCATGACAACGAACGAGAACGCGAACGAGAACGTGAACACGGTGCTGGTGACGGCGGCCACGGGCAAGACCGGGCGCCGGGTGGCGGAAAGGCTGGCGGCGCGCGGCGCCGACGTGCGGGCCGGATCGCGCGAGGGCAAGGTGCGGTTCGACTGGGAGGACGAGGGGAGCTGGGGCCCCGCACTGGCGGGCGCGGACGCGGCGTACGTCGCGTACTACCCGGACCTGGCGGCGCCGGGCGCGGTGGACGCGATGCGGGCGTTCGGCCGGGTGGCGAGGGAGCAGGGAGTACGGCGCCTGGTCCTGCTGTCGGGGCGCGGCGAGCCGGACGCGGCGGAGGCGGAGGAGGCGCTGCGCGGGGCGTGGGCGGCGGGCTCGGACCCGGCCTCGGCCCCGGCCTCGGACGAACTCACCATCGTACGGAGCGCGTTCTTCGCGCAGAACTTCAGCGAGGGCCCGATGGCCGAGGGCGTGGCGGCCGGTGAGATCGCCTTCCCCGGCGGGGAGACGGCGGAGCCGTGGGTGGACGCGGACGACCTGGCGGACGTGATCGTGGCAGCCCTGACCGAGGACGGTCACACGGGCCAGGTCCACGAGGTGACCGGCCCCCGTCTCCTCACCTTCGCGGAGGTGGCGGCGGAGATCGGCCGCGCGGCGGGGCGGGAGGTGCGGTACCTGCCGGTGTCGGTGGCTCAGTACGCCGAGGCGCTCCAGCAGCACGGCCTCGCCGCGCCGGAGGCGCAGTGGGTGGCGGAGCTGTTCGGCATGCTGCTGGACGGGCACAACGCGTCGACGACGGACACGGTGCGCAGGGTGCTCGGGCGGGAGCCGCGGGACTTCCGGGGGTTCGCTCAGGAGGTTTGGGGACACTGAGGGACGGCTGGCGCGGGCCACGGCCCGCGCCGCCCGTGGCCGCCACCGACAGTCCGTACGACACAACTGGCGCACGTGTATTGCCGGGTGTATCCGAGCCCCATAACTTGCCGGTATGGAGCTGGAGTTGCGCCACCTGCGGACCGTACGGGCCATTGCCGATGCCGGAAGTCTCACCAAGGCCGCAGCCGCGCTCGGGCTTGCGCAGCCCGCGCTCAGCACCCAGCTGCGGCGGATCGAACGGGCCCTGGGCGGGCCGCTGTTCGACCGCGACCACACGGGATCCAGGCCGACCCCGCTGGGGGAACTGGTCCTGAACCGGGCCCGGATACTGCTTCCCGCGGTCCAGGAACTCCAGGAGGACGCGGTCCGGTTCGCCAATTCCTGGGCGCATCTGGACCGCTTCCGGCTCGGCGCGACGCACGGCCCGCTGCTCGGCGGCCTGGTGGACCAGCTGGCCACGGCGCGGCCCACGGTGCCGGTCACGACGCACACGACCTGGTCGGTCGGCGAGATCAGCACCATGCTGGTCGAGGGACGCCTCGACTTCGCCCTGATCGGCACCTGCGGCGAGAGCCGTCCGCCCGCGACGAACCGGCTGAGCTGGGAGGTGGTGGGGATCGACCCGGTGTTCGTGATGCTCCCCGAGAGCCATCCGCTGGCCGGGGAGGAGCAGTTGGAGCTGTCGCGGCTGTCCGGCGAGTGCTGGACGGACGTGCCGGGCGAGGGCTGTTTCGCGGACTGCTTCACCGCGGCGTGCGCGCAGGCCGGGTTCACCCCTGTGCAGGTGTACGAGACGGACACCGCGTCGTGCGTGCATCTGGTGCAGGTGGGGCGGGCGGTGGGCCTGTGCCGGGCCACGTTCCCGCCCGCCGCCGGGATCGTGACCAGACCGCTGGCCGGGGCGCCGCTGGCCTGGCGGCATCTGCTGGGCTGGCACCCGGGAGCCCCCGCGGCCGACGCCGCGAAGGCAGTGGCCGGGTACACGGGCGTCGCCTACGCGGAAGCGGTGGCCCGCAGCGCCAGCTACACGCGGTGGCTTGCACAGGGGCCCCGCCCCGGCTTCGGCGCACGGGGCGGAGGCGGGGGCGGCGGCGACAGCAGCGCGAGCGGCAGGAGCGGCGGCGCAATCGGCACCAGCGGAGGCGGGAGCGAGAGCGAGAGCGGGGTGGCGTGACCCGCTCCGTACCGCAAGCGCTCCGCCCCGTACCGGAGGAGGGTCAGCTCGCGCCGTGTCCCGGTGCGATGTCCTCGACCCGGTGGGCCAGCTCGAAGTCCTGCTCGGTGACCGCGCCGCCCGCGCTGTGCGTGTTCACGGACAGCGCGAGGGTGCGATAGCTCAGCACGAGGTCCGAGTGGTGGTCCAACTCGTCCTGGATTCCCGCCACATGGACGACCATGGCAGCCGCCGCGAAGTGCGTGCCGAGCCGGTACGTGCGGGCGATCCGGTCCCCCTCCAGCGACCAGCCGGGAAGTTCGCGCAGCCGGTCCTCGATCTCCTTCTGCGACAAGGGCTCATTGGCCATGGTCGGGCTCCCTTCGATGCCGGTCCGGCTCACCACGTGTGTCGGATCAGCCTGCCACCTTCTGCACGAAGTTGCCCCTGCTACGGCCAGGGATCGCCCTGCACCCGCGCGTGCAGATGCTCGTCGTGCCAGCCGTCGGCGTGCAGCAGGGCACTGCGCATGGTCCCTTCGTACGTGAATCCGGCCTTCTCGGCAACGCGGCAGGACGCCGGGTTGGCCGTGGAGTGGGTCAGCCGCACCCGGTGCAGGCCCAGGTCGTCGAGCGCCCAGCGGGTGAGCCGCAGCGCCGCCTCGACGACGGTGCCCCTGCCGCGTCCGGCGGGCAGCAGCCGGTAGACGATCTCGCCGAGGCCCTGCGCCAACCGGATGTCCGCCACCCCTGCCGATCCGACCACCTCCCCTCCCCCGGGCTCCGCGATCGCGAAGACCGCCGACGCCTCGCTCCGCCACCGCTCCGCCCACCGCTCGATCCGCCGCTCCGCCTCTTCCACGGTCACCGGCCCCGGACGGCTCCAGTGCTGGATGCCGGGATCCTGCGCCGCCTCGACGAACTTCGGGGCGCCCGCGGGCCGCCACGGCTCCGGATACCTTCTTCGCATGACAACCCTCTCCACTCACCAGGGAGTTGGCGCGATGCTGCGCCACTGGCGCGAGAACCGGCGGCTGAGCCAGCTGGAGCTCGCGCTGCGCGCCGACTCGTCCGCCCGGCACATCAGCTTCATCGAGACGGGCCGCTCCCGCCCCAGCCCCGACATGGTGCTGAAGCTCGCCGAGCACCTCCACGTCCCGGTGCGGGAGCGCAACGATCTCCTGCTGGCGGCCGGTTACGCCCCGCAGTACGCCGAGACCCCGCTCGACGACCCCGCGATGGGAGCGCTGCGGGCCGGCATCGAGCAACTGCTCCAGGGGTACGAGCCCTACCCGGCGATGGTCGTCGACGGCACGTACACGGTCGTGGCCGCCAACAACGGCATCGCGATGTTCCTCGACGGCGTCGCCGAACACCTTCTCGCCGCCCCGCTGAACGCGATGCGCCTCACCCTGCACCCCGAGGGCCTCGCCCCGCGCATCCGCAACCTCCCCGAGTGGCGCGGGCACCTGCTGCACCAGATGGAACGGCAGATCGCCCTGGCCAGGTCGGCACCCCTGCGCGCGCTGTACGACGAGGTGGCGGCGTATCCGCTGCCGCCCGAGCCCGCAGGTCCTGCCCGGCCCGTTGACCCGCCGTACGCCTACTTCGCGCTGCCCCTGCTGATCGAGCACGGCGGGCAGGTGCTGTCCTTCGTGTCGTCGATCTCCACCTTCAACACTCCGATGGACGTGACCGTGGCCGAGCTGGCCATCGAGACGCTCCTGCCCGCGGACCGGGCCACGGTGGACCACCTGCGCGCGACGGCGACCGCCCGGCCCGCGGCGCGTGCGGGCGGGTGAATCCCGGCGGGTCGGCGGCCCGGTGGCCGGGGTCCGGCCGGTGAGCGGTGCTCGGATGGGCCACCCGATCACCGGCCCGCCGTCCCACGGCCCTCCCGAAGGGGATCCCATGCCCGTCCGCACGACCCGTACCGCCGCCGCCCTCGTCTCCGTGCCCCTGCTGCTCCTCGGTGCGGGTACGTCCGCGAGCGCGGACGAGAAGAACCTGCCCGCCATGTCGATCACCCTCACCGACGGTGTCGACACCGTCAGTTCGGGCGCCAGACTGGCATACACCGTGACCGTGCAGAACCAGGGCCCCGCTCACCTCGCCGGTCTGCGCATCGAACAGGCGCTGCCCTCGGGTGCGTCCGCCGCCGCGGCCGGCCAGCAGGCGAAGGTGTCGGGCGGCAAGGCGGTGTGGACGGCCGACGTGCGGGGCCACGGCAAGACGGTGCTGACGTCGTCGGCGACGCTCGGCTCCGCGCAGGCGGGGGCGCTCCGGGCGGCGAGCACGGTGTGTGCGTACCTCCCCAAGTCGCAGGTTCCCGTGGTGTGTTCGAGCGACATGAACCTGTGGCCGACGGGCACGCAGGCGGCGGGCGCGGAACCGACGAGGGTGCAGCCGGCGGACGACGCCGGGGACTCCACCCTGCTGGGCATGGACCCGGTCCTGGCGGGCGGCGCGGCGGCGGGTGCGGCGCTGCTCGCGGGCGGCGGTGCGCTGTGGCTGCGCCGCCGCAAGAGGGTCACCGGATTCTGAGTGGGCGCTCAACCGGCCTGAGTACACGCCCAGTTCACCCAGGCCCTTGAGTACACGCACACTCACCCGGGACCTTGAGCACACGCTCACTTGACCCGGAACACCGGCCCCCGGGCCGTGAACGGCAAGGACGCCCCCTGCGGGATCAGGAACGCGTGCTCGCGCCTGATCCGCAGGAAGTCGGTCCAGCCGTCCGTGATGACCAGCAGCGGCGCCGACGCGGGGAAGTCGTCGGCCCGCAGCAGCAGGTCGATGCCCGGCTGGAGCACGGTGCCGCCGCGTCCCCGCACCCGTACCCGCCCGGCGATCTCGCTCGGCGGCAGGAAGCCCGCGTCGTACGGTGCGGCGTCGCAGAACACCACCCGCGCCGCCGGTACCTCGCGGGCCTCGGCGTACGAGGCGATGGCGCCGAGCGCCTTGCCGAGCAGGGTCCTGTCCATCGACCCCGATGTGTCGAGCACGACGCCGAAGGTGCAGCGGGCGACCTCCTCGGGCGGGAAGTAGCGGCCCGCACGCGGAATGCCGGGGGTGGACGCCTGCCGGCGCGAGGGCCGTGCGTACGTGCGCAGTGCGACCGGTCGTGGCACGAACTCGTCGAACCAGCGCGCCAGTTGGGCGTCCCACGGCACCGGCGGATGCGACAGCGCCCTGATCTCCTCGACCAACCCGGCGGGCAGCAGCCCGCGTTCGCCGTACCCGTGCAGGTCGAAGCCCTGGGTGAGGCCGCGCCGGTAGAACTCGTCGAGGTCGACGTAGTCGCGGACCTGCCCGATCGGGCGGTCGAGGATGTCGCCGACGCCCTTGCCCCGCAGGGTGGCGAGACGGCGGCGGCGGCGCAGGTCGGTGGCGATACGGTCGTACACCTCCTCCGTCGAAAGACCCTTCAACCCGGCGTCGTACAACAGCCCTTCGGGCATGTCGCCCACCCGCATCTCGACCAGCCAGCCGTTGATGACGTAGTCGGCGGCGACGTTGAAGAGGTACGGGTCGCGCGGGCCCGCACGCTCGCCGTGCCGCAGGGCGGCGTGCAGCATTTCGTGGGCGAGGACGAAGCGCCACTCCTCGTCGGTGAAGCGTTTGAGCGGGTTGACGTAGATCTCTCCGGCGGTGGCGTCGACGGCGGCGACGGAGATGTCGTGGGCGCGGGCGAGTTCGGCGTCGGCGACGACCTTCAGCCCGGCGGCGATGCCGCCGAGCAGCGGGTACGAGGACACGAACCAGTTGAGGGCCCGGTCCCAGGGCTGCTGGGCGACCCGTTCCCCGGTGAGAGCGTCCCGCCGGCCGCCTGCGACGTCCATGGTGGCGGACACGGTACGGGTGAGGGCGTGCGCGAAGGCGAGCTGGTGGTCCGGGGGCGGGCCCTGACCTCCCCAGGTCTCCCACGGGGTAAGGATCTGGTCGGGGTCGCTGCCGTTCGTCCCGCCGTGCCGGAACGCGTCCGGAATGCCGTCGCGGTGCCAGCGGGCGGCGAGCTCCTCCTCGTCACTGCCCGGGTACGCGGCCGGGAGGTCGTCCGGGACACGGCCGACGGGCGAGGCGGCGAGGAACCGGTTGACCACGGCGCAGCGGGCCGCGACCTGCGCGGCGGTGGGCTGCACCCGCTCCCCCTTGTCCGCGGGGACGTGGCCGAAGCCGAGGTGGAGGAGGGCATGGGCGATCGCCCACGCCCATGCGACGGGCTCGGCGCGGCGCTTGGGGTGGACGTGCAGGACGCCGTTGGAACTGACGGCGACGAGGCCGTCGTAGGAGACCCGGGCGCACTTCGCTTCACGGCAGACGGTGGCTTCGACGGCGGCGAGCGCAGGATTGCGCTTGACGAGGGCGAGCCCGGCGGCGAAGGCCTCGGTGGCGGGATCGGGCTTGTCCTTGCGGGTCTTCGCGGGGGTGCGGGGAGGGGTCATGGGTCCGTCCGTCGGGGCGAGGGCGTGCGGTCGGGGGCGGGTGCGCTCCGCGTGGGGGGGCGGCCCCGCTGCCCAAGGAGGCCAGGCGGCCAGGGTCGGCGGCGTCAGCCGCCCACGGGGGCAGGCGTTTAGGGGCGCGGGGAACTGCGCGATCAGCCACGACGCACCCGCACGACGACCACGCACCCCCACCGCTCCCACCCCACCGGCCCCACCGGCCCCGGGCCGGAGGCCCTACCTCCGCGCCTCCACCAAGCGCGGCATGTCCCGTGCCGCCTCCACCAGGAACCACGCCGGCAGCACCGGCAGCCCGTCCGCGTCCTGCGCGATGACCGTCTGCGCGACCTCCACCGAGATCTCGGCCAACTGCACGAGCAGCGACTTCGCCCGGTAGGCCGTCTGCTGCACGGCGGGCGAGACGTGCGTCTTCTCCGCCGGAAGCTCCTTCGCCAGCCGCCCCCGGAAGGCGTCCGCCAGGTAGTACAGAAGGTCGCGGTCCTCGACCCGGCCCGGCCAGGCCGCGTCCCCCTTGAGGATCGCGTCGAGCCCGTAGGCATGGCGGACGATCTTCGCGTACCCGCAGAAGGCCACCGCGTGCGCAGGGGTCAGCGTGCCGTGGGCGACGACCTTCAGCGTCTCCTCGTCGAGGGTCGGCCCGAAGGAGTGCAGCGCGTCGGAGAGCATGTGCCAGGAGCGCGGCGTGGAGAACGGCTCCTCGGTCTTGGGCGCGGGCGACCACAGGTGGTCGGGGCGGTCGCCCAGGTGGTCGACCACCCACGGGTGGATGCCGTTCTCGCCCGCCCACACCAGCCAGTCCGCGGACGAGGCCCGCAGGTGCACATGGGTGAGCCGGTTGACCAGGGCGGATGCGATCGGCCTGGCGAGCGCGTTGTCGGTGGCCCGGTTGCCTGCGCCGATGACGATGCTCCCCGCGGGCAGTTCGTAGGAGCCGATCCGCCGGTCGAGGATGAGTGAGTAGAACGCCTTCTGCACGTCGGGGCTCGCCGCGTTCAACTCGTCCAGGAAGAGGCAGTACGGCTCGTCGCGGGCGATCGCCTCCGGCGGGCAGAACACCGACCGCCCCTCGCGGATCTGCGGCACCCCGATGAGGTCCTCGGGCGCCAACTGGGTCCCCAGCAGGCTCACGCACTCCAGACCCAGCGAATCCGCGAACTTCCGTACCAGGGAGGACTTCCCGATGCCCGGCGCTCCCCACAGGAACACCGGCCGTACGGTCGCGAGCCCGAGCAGCAGCTCGGGGATCTGGGCGGGGGTGACGGTGACTGCTGCCTGCACGCGGGAGCTTCCTCGGGGGTCGGCGAAGGGGCATCGACCGGGGTTCGGGGCCCCGGAGGACGAATGTCCGGTACGCGCCATCATCTGCGTACCGGACACCGCGCCGCATCCCAATTACGCGGCGGCGGCCGACCGCTTCTTGCGGGCCGACATGCACGCGTACACGAGCACGCCCGCGAAGAGGAAGAGGACTCCCTGGTAGACCGCCGCATAGCCCGATCCGGCGACCAGCCACATCGAGAAGCCCGCGGCCAGGGCGGCGAGGACGCCGTCCCGTACGAGACGTCCCCTGTCGACCCGCGCCGACTGTCCGGAGAGGAGGAAGTACAACTGGGCGGCCGTCGCCAGGAGGTAGGGGACGGTGGCCGTGAAGGTGGTGACCAGGACGAGTACTTCGAAGACGCCGTCGGAGCCCGCCGTGTAGTTGTAGACGGTGAGGAGCGAGGCGAGGACGACGGTGACGATGACGCCGACCGTCGGGACGCCGCGCCGCTTCGTGGCGAAGACCGCGGGGAAGAGACCGTCCTGGGCGGCGGCGTACGGGGTCTGGGCGCTCAGCAGGGTCCAGCCGTTGAGTGCGCCGAGGATGGAGATCAGGGCGGCGCAGGCGACGACGGTGCCGCCCCAGGTGCCGCCGAACATGTGGTTCACCGCGTCGGAGAAGGGCGCACCGGACTCGACGAGCTTGTCGTGCGGGACGTTGCCGAAGACCGACAGGGTGCCGAGCAGGTAGACGAACGCGGCGCCCAGGGTGCCGAGGATGGTGGCCCGCCCGACGTTGCGGCGCGGGTTGCGGACCTCGCCCGCGCTGACGGCGGCCGACTCCACGCCGAGGTAGCTGAAGAGCAGGATCGCGGCGGACGCCGAGACCGCGCCGACGGCGCCGCTGCCGCTCGCCTGGAACGGGCCGAGGTTGTCCGCGCTGAAGGTGAAGAGTCCGCCGATCGCGACGAGCAGGAGCGGTGCGAACTTCAGGACGGTGGCAACGACTTGCACCACGCCCACGTAGCGGGTGCCCGCGAGGTTCGCCGCTGCGGGCAGCCACTGGATGACCAAGGCGGCGAGCATCATCGCGAACTTGGAGTCGCCGAGCGGGATCAGTACGTCGAGGTAGCCGACGGCCGCGACGGCGAGTGCCGCGTTGGACACCCAGGCGGTGATCCAGTAGCTCCAGGCGGCCAGGAATCCGGCGAAGTCGCCGAACGCCTCGCGGGCGTAGACGTAAGGGCCGCCCGTCTTGGGGTGCTGGGCGGCGAGCTTGCCGAAGACCAGCGCGAGGCAGATCGCGCCGAGCGTCAGGACGCCGAAGGCGACCAGGCTGATGGTGCCGAAGGGGGCGACGGAGGCGGGGAGCAGGAAGATCCCGCCGCCGATGATGTTGCCCATGACGAGGGTGGTGGCAATGCCGAGACCGAATCGGCGGGCGTGCTTGCTCCGGTCCTGGGGATCTTCGGCGGTGTCAGCCGGATCCGACTGCGGAACGGGTCCGGTGTCGTGCATGGGGTGGTGCCTCTCGCCGTACGAAGTGACCGGGGTCGCCGGGCGACTGCCATGGTCGGGTACGGGGAAGCATGCACAAAATCAAGCCTTTTCATCCTGTACGGCACGGTCCGTGGCGGGAAAACCTCCTTCGGTGAGGACCGTCGACGAGGAATTCTGCGTGGGCCCGACGGGCACCTGGGGGCCCTGGCATTCGCGCAGCCAGCGGCGAAGTACCTGGTGAACGCCTTCCGCGCCGACGATTTCGGCTCCGTCGTCGACCGGCGGCGAGAGCGTGAGGGGCGAGAGGAGGAAGGGGCGCGTCTGTTCGCCGCCGAGACCGCCGTGCGAGCCGATCTGCTCCTCGAAGGCGTGCACGTGGCCCGATTCCGGGTCGTACGAGGAGTTGACCATGATGTCGGCGGTGTGCGGGAAGCCGTCGGTGCGGCGCACCGCGTCGGCGGCGCCCCTGCCGAAGGGCTTCAGCGGGCCCTCGCCGTCGCGGAGTTCGGGCAGCGGGATCTCCGCGCCGCCGGAGCCGAGCACCACCGCCCCGTGCTCCTCGCTCCGTACGAGCAGGAACCCGACGCCCGGGTGGCCCGCGAGCGTCCGCAGCAGGGCGGGGTGGCGGCGGTCGATCTCCTCGCGGGTGGCGCGGCCCGGGAGGTCGGGGAAGCTGATCAGGCCGAGGTTGCCCGAGGCGAGGACGATCGGGTCGGAGCGGGTGGCGTCGGAGGAACCGTCGGAGCCCGCCGGTACCGGCGGCGTCGCGTCCTCCGTACCGCTGACCGGCCGGTGCAGCACGGTGCGCACGGCGTCGCGGGCCTCGGAGCCGCTGGTCGTGCGCTGGGCGCGGCGCGAGACGGGCAGGCCGCAGCTGGCGCGGACGTAGTCGCGCAGGGTGAGGCCGTAGCGGCCCGCGAAGGTTTCGCCGGGGCTCTGGCCGTGGTCGGAGAGCAGGACGATCCGGTACGCGCGCGGGGCGTGCTCGGCGATCTTGGTGATCAGGGCGAGGGAGCGGTCGAGGCGCCGCAGGATCTGGTCGGCGTCGCGGCTGCGCGGCCCCGAGTGGTGGGCGACCTCGTCGTAGGCGACGAGGTCGGCGTAGATCGCGGTGCGGCCGGAGAGCAGGTCCCCTATGACGGCGGCGACCACGACGTCGCGTTCGACGACGGTCGCGAAGGCCCGGATGAAGGGGTAGAGGCCGCCGCGGCCGATGCGCGGGGTCTCCTTGCGGAGCCGGGAGCGCAGCGAGGAGCGGATCTCGCGGGCGACCTCGGCGACGAAGGACATGGCGGTGCGGACCGCGTTGGCGGGGTCGGAGAAGTACGCGAAGTATCCGGCGCGGGAGCGGTTGTTGGGGCCTCGGCGGGCGGCGATGGACAGGACGAGGGCGAGCTGGTCGGCGCCGCCGGAGAAGAGGTTGCCGCGGCTGGCCCCGTCGAAGGTGAGCAGGCCGCCGTCGCCGGTGCGTGCGACGGCGCGGTGCTGGAGCTCGGCGGTGCTGGCCGGGCTGGAGCACACCATGGTGCGGCCGGTCTCCTTCTCGTACCAGCGGAAGGCCGGGACGTCGTGGTTGGAGCCGTGCAGGATGCCGAGCTGGCTGGCGCCGGTCTGGCTGGACCAGTCGGTGCGCCAGGGGGTGAGCCGGTGGGTGGGGAACGTGGTCGGGGGTTCGCCCGCGGCCGGGAGGTCGTCGGCGGGGTTCCGCCCGAGCAGGCGCCCGACGGTGGGCATCAGCCCCTGGTCCAGGGCGCGGCACAGGGTGTCGTGGCCGAGGCCGTCGAGCTGGAGGAAGAGGGTGCCGGGCATGCCGTGCCTGCCCTCGTCGCGTCGGCCGCCGCGGCGGCGCTGGGCCAGCCGGGAGAGCCTGCGCCGGTACGCGTCGTCGTCGCGGACGGCGAGTGCGGTGGAGGTGGCGGAGGCGACGGCGGACATGACGGCGGCGACGACCACGGCGGTCTGCGGGTCGGCCTCGCCCCTGCCGTCGGGGATCACGCTGAGCGCGATCAGCAGCAGCGAGCCGTTGAGGAAGAAGACGAGCAGGCCGAGGACGAGGGCCGGTACGAGCAGGAGCGCGCGCACCGCGATCGGCCACACCAGGGCGGACAGCAGACCGAAGGCAGCGGCCGCCGAGCCCGCGGTGAGGGCGACGCGGGTGACGCTCTCGTTGTCGTCGCTCTGGAGCTGGAAGTCGGGCAGGATCCCGGCGAGCGCGAGCATGGTGAGGGTGGACACCGCCCAGACGGTGACCACTCTCAGGAGCGCTCCGCCCGCCCGCCGCCAGCCGATTCTTCGCCCGCGCCCCTCGGCCACCACGCCGTACCCACCTGTGTGTCGGGCCTGTTCCCAGGCTGCTGCCGGATCTGTCCGGTCAGCCTGTCACAGCGGACGGGACCGTTCCGGCAGGATCCCGGCAAGATCCTTGCAAACCGGATCAACAGCCGTCGTATCCGGCCGTCGGCATCGAGAGCCTGCGGTGCACGTCGGCCTTCATCGGCGCGCTGTAGACCGGCTCGTCGAGCCCCGCCGTCTCCAGTCGTACGCCCCGTCTCTCGCACTCGGCGGAGAAGTCGCGGGCGGAGGCGAGGGCCTGCTCCAGGACACGTTCGTTGGGGACGACGAAGAAGTCCACGGCTCCGGCGTCGACGTCGGCCCACAGGGCGCGGTGGTCGGGGCGCAGGCCGTGCAGGACGAGCTGGCGGGTGACGACGTACCCCTTGTCGGCGGCCCACCGGACGCACATCGCGTGCTGGCTGCGGGTGTCCACCAGGAAGGGGTCGCGGTCGAGCTCCTCAAGAGGCGTCAGGCTGGCAATGACCGCGACCCGGACGTCGTCGGTGTCCGTGCGTGCGTCGTCCATGACCCGTCCCCTTCGCCGCTGTCGCCGCCGACCCTACTCCGCGCGGCCCGGCGCGAGGAGGCGCACACCGGCGGCGCGGGGGGCGCCGTAGGGTGGGTCGGGCGTCGCGGAAGGAGTCCGGTCCAGTTGAGCAGCGAGAACAGCGCGGGAACCGTCATCACCTGGTGGGGGCACGCGACCTGCACGGTCGAGGACTCCGGGGTCCGCGTCCTGACCGATCCGCTGTTCGTGCGCCGGTTCGCCCACCTGCGGCGGCGCGGCGGCGCGCTGCCGACCGCCGAGGCGGCGCGCGCCGACGCGGTGCTGATCTCGCACCTGCACTCCGACCACCTGCACCTGCCGTCACTGGCCCGGCTGGCCCCCGGCACGCTGGTGGTCGTGCCGCGCGGTGCGGTGCGCCAGGTGCCGGGGCTGCGCCGGTTTCGTACGGCCGAGATCGCGCCCGGCGAGACCCTGCGGATCGGCACGCTGACGGTGCGGGCGGTGCACGCGGAGCACGACGGGCGGCGGCTGCCGGTGGGCCCGCACCGCTGTCCCGCGCTGGGGTACGTCGTCGAGGGCGCGTCCGCCACCTACTTCGCCGGGGACACCGGGCTGTACGACGGGCTGGCGGAGGCGGTCGGCCCGGTGGACGCGGCACTGCTGCCGGTCGGCGGCTGGGGGCCGAGACTCGGTGCCGGGCACCTGGACGCGGGCCGGGCGGCGCAGGCGCTGGCCGCGCTGGGCCCGCGGCACGCCGTGCCGATCCACTACGGGACGTACTGGCCGATCGGCCTGGACGGGGTGCGGCCCCACGAGTTCCACACGCCGGGCCAGGAGTTCGTACGGAAGGCTGCCGCGCTGGCGCCGGAGGTGGCGGTGCACCGGCTGGAGCACGGCGAGAGCGTACGGACGGAGGGGCTCGCGTGAGCGGCAGATCGGTGGCCGCGCAGTGGGTTCTGGAGGCCGCGCAGGCAGTGGACGTGCGGGTTCCGGCGGAGGCCACGCAGCAGGCGGTCGGCTATCCGGCACTCTTCGCCCTGGTGGCGTTGGGAGCACTGGTGCCGGTGGTGCCGACGGGAGCGCTGGTGAGTACGGCGGCGGTGGTCGCGCTGCACCAGAGCATGCCGCCGGTGTCGCTGCTGCTGGTCTTCGTGGTGGCGGCGGCCGGCGCGTTCGTGGGTGACCTGGCGCTGTACTGGCTGGGGGTGCGCGGGGTGCGCTCCGAGCACGGGTCGAAGTGGCTGGACGCGCTGCGCAGGCGGGCGCCGCGGCACCGGCTCGAACAGGCCCGGCACAAGCTGGAGGAGCACAGGTCGCAGGTGCTGACGCTGTCCCGGCTGGTTCCGGCCGGGCGGATTCCGGTGATGCTGGCGTGCCTGCTGGCGAAGATGCCGATCGGCCGGTTCGCCCGTGGGGACGTACCGGCCTGTCTGGCGTGGGCCGCGGCGTACCAGCTGGTCGGGGTGCTCGGCGGTGTGCTGTTCGACCGGCCGTGGGAGGGCGTGGTGGCGGCGGTCGTCCTGACGCTGCTGATCAGCGGGGTGCCTTCGCTGTGGCGGCGGGTGCGGCGGGCGACGGCCTGAAGCGGGGGCGGGGCACGGCCGGGTGTGCGTCGCGTGCGGACGGTGCGGTGCGCTACGCGAGGACGCGGGACGAGCCCACCGGCAGGTCCCAGAGCTCTTCGCGCGGGCGGCCCGCGTGTTCCCAGGCGGCGCGGACCCGGGTGAGGGGTTCGAGCACCGGCTCGGCGGAGAGCACGAAGGTGCCCCAGTGCATGGGGGCCATCCGCCGGGCACCGACGTCCGCACAGGCCCGTACCGCTTCTTCCGGGTCCAGGTGGACGTCGCGCAGCCACCAGCGGGGGTCGTACGCGCCGATGGGGAGCAGTGCCAGGTCGAGGCCGGGATGGCGGTCGCCGATCTCGCGGAACCAGTGGCCGTATCCGGTGTCGCCCGCGAAGTAGACGCTCTGTCCGTGCCGGTCGGTCAGGACCCAGCCGCCCCAGAGGGTGCGGCAGGTGTCGACGAGGGAGCGCTTGCTCCAGTGGTGGGCGGGGACGAAGTCGAGCCGTACGCCGTCCAGTTCGGCGCCCTCCCACCAGTCCAGCTCGGTGACGTGGGTGAAGCCGCGGCGGCGGCACCAGCGGGCGACGCCTGCCGGGACGAACAACGGGGTGTCGCGCGGCAGCCTCTTGAGGGTGGGGGCGTCCAGGTGGTCGTAGTGGTTGTGGCTGATGACGACGGCGTCGACGGGCGGCAGGTCCTCCCAGCGGACCCCGACGGGGGTGACGCGGGCGGGGGTGCCGAGGATCTTGCGGGACCAGACCGGGTCGGTGAGCACGGTGAGCCCTCCGATGCGTACGACCCAGCTGGCGTGGCCCGCCCAGGTGACGGCGATCGTCGTCGCGTCGACGAGGGGCAGCGGGCCCGGCTCGAAGGGCAGTCTCGCGATGTCGCGCAGCCCCTCGCGGCCCGGCCGCATCGCGCCTTCGCGGGCCAGCCGGGCGAGCGCGCGCACCCCGGGGAGGGGCGCGGTGAGGCGGTCGGCGAAGGTACGGGGCCAGGAGGAGGTGCGGACCTCGCAGAGGGGCCGGGTTCCGGAGGAACGTGCGGGCTGCCGGGATCGTTCCGCCAGGTCCGACGCGCGGCCCGCGGCCCGTTCGGGAGGGTCGGTGATTTCGGTCTGTTCCGTCATCGAGGGGCTCCGTTCGGCGGCGGGGTACGTCTGCGGGTGCGACGGCGGACACGGCTGCGGGGACGTGTGCGGGTGCGGCTGCGGCTGCGGGGACGGCTTTCGGACTCGGCGCGGGCGGTCGGTGCGATTCGGTGCGGTGCGATGCGGTCGGTGCGGGGCGGTTCCGTGCGGCGGTGTGGTCAGCCCAGTTCGGCGAGGGTGGCACCCAGGTCGTTCAACGCCTGCTCCATATGCGGAAGTTCAAGCGGTTCCTCCGCCGTCAGGGACTCCATCCGCTGCTGCGGGGTTGCCCCCAGCAGGGGCGCGGTGGACAGCCGCACCCGCAGGGCGCCGAGCGGGTCGCCGAAGCGGTGGCCGCCCGGGACCGGGGTGCCGAGGCGCTCGGTGAGGTAGTCCTCCAGCTCCATGGAGTCGGTGACGCCGCGCTCGGCGAGCCCCTCGCGCAGCGGGTCGAGGTCGGCGTAGAGGTGGCGACCGGCCACCGGGGGCCGGCTGAGGGCCCCGGCCGCGAGCACCGCCCGGTGCACGGCGCCCTGGACCCGGGCGTGCAGCGCGGCGGCAGCCGCCGCCCTGGCCACGACGGGCTCCGGGTCGTTCAGGGCGTACGCGGCGGCCTCGGCGACCGGGGCGGGGACGGCGGCCCCGAGCGCGGCGAGCACGTCGAGGGCACGGGCGCGCAGGTGCGCGCCGTGCGCGGTGGCGGGCAGCCGGGCGACGGCGGCGGGCCAGCCGGTGGGGGTGAGCGCACCGGCCAGGTCGGTGAGGACGACGACGTGGTCGGGGAACATCTCGGCGGGGCTGAAGAACACCGTCTCGCGGGGCCGGTGCACGGTGTCGCGCCAGGTCTCGTCGCTGATCACGGTGAGCCCCTCGGCGAGCGCGGCCTCGCAGACGGCTCGGACCGTCTCGGGCGGTGCGACCGTCGCGGTCGGATCGTCGGGCACGCTGAGCAGCAGGAGCCGGGGCTCGCCGTGTTCGTCCCGTACCCGCCGCACGGTCTCCATGAGTGCGTACGGGTCCGGTACGCCGCCGCACTCGGCCGGTGTGGGCACGTGGAACGCCGACCGGCCGCCGCCGAGCAGCCGTGCCTGCGGGGCCCACCAGGCGGGGCAGGGCCTGGGCAGCAGCACGTCGCCCCCGACGGCCGCCATCAGGGCGAACAGCAGCGGTGGCCCGCCCGGGGCGGCGACCACGCCGTCCGGGCCGACGCCGAGGCCCCTCAGCCGCCAGTGCGCGGCGGCGGCCGTGCGCAGGGCCGCGCCTCCGCCGGGCGGCTCGCAGAGGGTGCGGCCCGCGGCGGCGGCGAGGACGGCGGCGAGTTCCGGGAGGACGGGCAGGCCCGGGTCCGGGGCCGGGGGACCGTGCCGGACCCGGCCGCGGTCGGCACGGGAAACGTCGGCGCCCCAGGCCTCGCCGTGTGAGGCGCCGGCGTGCGAGGCCTCCGTACGGGAGACGTCCGCACGGCCGCGGGCGGCGCGGGCGGGGTCGTCGGAAGCCATCCGCTGCATGCCTGGAACCTCCGCCGGGTGTCGTGGTCACGTCGCCGGGGCGTCCGCCCTGGCGCCTTGCCCTTTACTGCCCCTTGCCCTTTATACGTAGCTCGGCGGCGGAGCGCCTCCCGTCGGGACGGACGCCCGCATCGGCGGGGGGCCGTCCGCGCGGTCGCGCACGCCGCACACCCGCACCCCTCAGGGCCGGGTCGCCCGCGGCGGGTGGGGCCGGGCGCCCGCCCCGTGCCGAGGGGGCCGTCCGGCGCTTTCCGGGACGCCGGGGCCGGAAAGTCGTCACAGATTCACCGGGCCGTCATTTCATGATCCGGACAGAGGCGCGACTTTGCGCCGTTCGGCCGACAGGCCCTTCTCCGGCCCTACCGAAAACGGACGCCCGCACCGCGCGCATATCCGACCGGCAACCGCCGCGATCGGGTGGCTGACCTGTAAGTCCCGTGCTGCGTCGAGATCTTCGGGACGAGCCGCCCCGTACCGTTTTCGGACATCTGCACGTGCACCTGGGCAACGCGGAACCGCAGGGCCTATTGTCAGTTCTGTAAGAGAGCGACAGCATTGCGTAGCAAGTCGCACCGAAAGAACTGCATGCAGTGCACCCTGCCCGGTTACTGGGGAGAAACCGGGGAGCGTGCTTTCTTTCTCTTCGCAGTGGACCGGCAGTAGACCGCTGGTGGACCGCCAGTGGCCCAAAGGTGTCCGAGGGGGGCAGCTTCTGGAATACGGAAATCCTTATCCCGCGGGGGACGCGGACCCCTGCACGGACGGCGCGCAAGCACCGTTCCACACCTGACCGCACAGAGCCCACCAGGCCATGGGGTCACCCGGCACGAGATCCGCATTCAGGCGCAGCCCCCAGCCCCCGGGCCCACCGCCGGCCGTCCGGCGCGCCTGCCCGGCGTGAGGCAACCAGCCCTGCACGCGCAGGACGCCGCCCGGCGCAAGGACGTCATCTTCGCCCGCACGCATGCGCTCGCCATTCCCCCACCTGGCTTCCACACGCATGCGGAAAATTCCTCGCGGGTTCGTCAGGACGATTACGCAATTCCCCTGTGCGTGAATCCCCTGCCGTGCTCGCGGGACACCGAAGGCGGCTCCGTGCTGCCCGGACACTCCCTCTTCACCGTCTTCCGGAATTGCGGTCTCCCCTGCCCGGAAGGAAACCAAAGCACTGGGCTCCGAGCCCATTTCCGAAGGAGGCCACCATGACGCAGTCCCGGTCGCAGGATCCCACCGCCGGTTTACTGCTCGAAGCTTTTGACCCCCAGCTGTTCCGGGACAATTCAGAATCGGCACTCGGCAGGCTGGAAAAGCACTTGTCGGACCTCTCGATCAGGGGTCTGGAACTGATCAGGCCCGCCGTCCTCACCCAGGCGGCGAAGGAGCTGATGGTCCCGGAGAGCGATCGCATCGCCCCCTTCGACGAGGAGAAGCTCGGCGCGATCCTGGACCTGTACATCCGGACGGGCATCCCGGTGCACTCCCCCGGGTACATGGGCCGGCAGTTCTCCGGCGTGGTGCCGCTCTCCGGGGTGGTGGACTTCGTCAGCTCCGTCGTGAACCAGCCGTCATCCTTCTACGAAGCCGGTCAACTCCCCAATGTGGCCGAGCAGTTGATGGCCGACGAGCTCAACCGGTTCATCGGCTGGGAACCCGGGCGCTTCGCCATGGTCACCACGTCCGGCGGCTCCCTGGCCAACCTGACCGCGCTGCTGGCGGCCCGCAACGACAAGTACCCGGAGTACTGGGCCGAGGGTGCGACCTCGCTGGAGGGCCGCCCACGCCCGGCCATCGCGGTGGGCGCGGACGTGCACTACAGCGTGTCGCGGGCGGCCGGGGTGCTGGGCATCGGCGAGGACCAGCTGATCAGGCTGCCGCTGAACGACGCCAAGCAGATCTGCATGGACCAGGCGCCGCACGTGCTGGAGGCGGCCGAGCGCCGCAAGCTCAAGGTCTTCTGCCTGGTCGCGTCCGCGGGCAGCACCTCCGTCGGGGCCTTCGACCCGCTGGACGAGCTCGCCGACCTGGCCCGGCGGAAGGACATCTGGCTGCACGTGGACGGCGCCCACGGGGCGAGCCTGCTGGTGTCCGACAAGCTCCGTTCCAAGCTCAAGGGCATCGAGAAGGTGGACTCGCTGACCTGGGACGCGCACAAGATGATGTTCGTCCCCGCGCCCTGCACGTTGCTCTTCTACCGGAACAAGGAGAAGGGACTCGGGGCGTTCCGGCAGCAGGCGAGCTACGTGTTCGACGAGGAGCCGGACGTCTACACGGATCTCGACAGCGGCGGCAAGAACTTCGAATGCACCAAGCGGCCCATGATCATGCCGCTGTGGACGCTGTGGTCGATCTTCGGACGGGCGCTGTTCGCCGAGAAGATCGACTACCTCTGCGAGTTGACCTCGGACGCCCATCAAGTCGTCCAGCAGGAGCCGGACTTCGACGCCCTGCACCAGCCCGAGTCGAACATCCTGTGCTTCCGCTACCGGCCCGCCGACCTCATCCGGGCCGACGACACGCACCGGCTCCAGGTGGCGATCAGGAACCGGATCAAGCGCCAGGGGAACTTCTTCATCTCCAAGGTCAACGTCGACGGAGTGGCCGCACTCCGCGTCGTGATGATGAACCACCAGATCACCGTCGAGCACTTCCGGATGCTGCTGGGAGAGATCCGGAAGATCGGCGAAGAGCTGCTCCACGGCTGACCCGGGGGCACGCACCACCGGCCACGCACCGCCGCCGGGCAGGCACCGCCGGGCACGCACCGCCGGGCAACGCGCCACCGCCAAGCACGCACCGCCGGGCACCACACCACCGAGCACACACCGATCGAGCAAGGGAACTCTGCATGACCACTCTCTCTCCGCAGCCCCGACCGACACCCGACGAGGCCGGCGCACTGGCGATGCGGCTGATTCCGGACTGGGAATGGCAGCCGCAGTCCGTCGGCGCCGTCAGAGGGCTCCCCACCTTCGCGAGCAAGCTGCAGGAGTGTGCCATCGCCTGCCAGGCCCCCTACAGCGAACTGCCGCACGCCGTGCAGGACGCGCTGGTGCTGCGCCGGCTCCAGCAACTGGTCCACACCGCCCGGCTGAACCCGCTGTGGCGCACCCGGCTGGCCGGGGCGGACATCACCGACGCACCCAAGTCGTACGAGGACTGGCAGCGGATCCCGCTCTCCGACAAGGACGTGCAGCGCGACTTCTTCATGGACGAGCGCCCCGGCATGGTGGTGCCGTTGAGCCACGGCGGGTTCGAGGTGGTGGCCAGCGGAGGCACCAGCGGCGGCCGACCGCTCGAAGTGGTCTATTCGCTGCGGGAGTTGGCGGACACGTACCGCATCGCCGGTGACTTCATGGGGACGTACCAACTGGGCAAGTACCTGCCCGGGGCCGGCCCCAAGTGGCTGATGACCACGCTCGCCGACTACCAGATGTGGAGCAGCGGCACCATGGTCGGCGGCGTGCTCAGCCATGTGCCGGGCATCAACTACATCGGTGCGGGCCCGGTCACCGCCCCGGTCCTGGAGCACATGTTCTCCTACCCGGGGCCCAAGGCCCTGATGGGCATCACCGCGGGCATCGCGATCCTCGGCGACCTCGGTGCGGGCATGAGCCAGGAGGCGAAGGAGAGCTTCCGGGTCGCGCTGTACGGCAGCGGAGTGCTGGCCCAGCGCAAGCGGGTGGAGCTGCGGGCGATGTACCCGAACCTCTCGATCCTCAGCTACTTCGCCGCCACCCAGGCGGAGACCATCGGTCTCCAGCTCACCGAGGAGTCCCCGTACCTGGCCGCCGTGCCCGGCCTGCACTTCATCGAGATCGTCGACCAGGACGGCCGGTGGGTGGCCGAGGGCGAGGAGGGCGAGCTCGTCGTCACCCGGCTGCATGCCCACGAGACCCCGCTGCTGCGGCTCAAGCTGGGCGACCGGATGATCCGGCGGCCCCGGATCGACGGTCCTGGCCCGAAGACCCTGCAGTTCGAGTTCGCGGGCCGGACCGGTGACGTACTGCATCTCAACGACAGCCAGTACTCGGCGGCCAAGGCGTACGAGTCGCTGCGCGACGAGCTGCGGGCGACCACGTCGGTGGACCTGGACGTGGCGGCGCACGAGGTGCAGTTCGTGAACTACCGCGAGGCCAAGACCCTCGTGCTCGTCGCCTCCGTGGACGACGTTCCCGGGCTGACCTACAGCCTGGACACGGCGCTGGGCCCCTACGGCGTCCAGCAGACCTTCCTCAACTCCCTCCCCCGGTCGCTTTCGCTGTTCAACCACGGGGAGGCGAATCCCGCCTCGATCGAGAAGACCGGCTACCGGTTCCAGGTCAAGTTCGTGCACCGGATGTCGGCCGAGATCGAGCGCACAGACGTCGGGAAGGTCCCCCTGGTCCGCGACCGCGGCTAGGCGGACACGCAGACCCGACGGACAGGAAAACTCCCGAAAGCACGCGACAGGAGTGGCACCAGTGACAACAGCGATAGGGCATAAAAAGGTCAACATCGTCGCCGTGGTGGATGTGATCGGCGCGCTCTCCGACGGCACGCTGGGTAACGGAAACCTCTGCCTGATCGATGACAGCGAGCACGACAGCAGGGGCCAGGGCACCACGCAGTTGCAGACCGTCGTCAGCCCCGGCCAGACGGTCCAGTGGACCGCGCTGGCGGTGGACCTCCAGACCCCGGTGGAGATCAAGAGCGTCACCTTCATCGGCCAGGACAACGGGGCCCACCGGGGCGGCGGCGCGACGCACCGCCCGCACGGCCAGGCACAGGGCCGGCAGCCCCAGGCGCAGGGTCAGGTCCTGGGTCTCCAGGAACCGCGCACGCCCGGCGGCGGCCCGCCTCCGCGGGGGCTGGCCCAGGACCGGCCGGACCACGGCGGGACCGTGCACCACCAGTCCAACGGCCACAAGGAGCCGTACGAGAACCTGGAGATCGCCGTCTGGTCGGGCGTGGTCCCGTACAACGTGACTCCGGGAACCCCCCTCAGGTACCGGCTGGAACTCCAGATGTACGAAGGCCCCCGGAGCACCCTGACGGTCGAGTCGGCCGCACTGGTGGCCGCCTCCCCGCGGCCGTGACGGCCGCGGCGGCGCACTGCGCGCACACCACGGAATCCGCACACACCACAGGAACGGATCAGTCGAGGAAGGCGGGCTCATGCCCCAGCAGTTAGCGATCATCGTGCTCGTGGACGTGGCCAACGCACTGGAGGCCAAGTCCCTGGAGAACAACACCTATCTGTTCGACAACATGAAGCTCCAGGGCTCCGAGAACGAGGGCACGGGCAAGCTGGTCACCGCGGTCAACGGGTCCTACTGGAGCGACGGCTCGCAGGCCAGCGAGCAGGTGCTCAACTGGCTCCCGTACAGCCTGGGTTCCATCCCTCCGACGGTCCCCAAGGGCTACCAGGCCGACCGCGCCCGGCAGACCGACCAGCAGGCGCTGGCCGACCTCCAGGCCATCGTCCAGGGCCCGCAGGGCTCGGACACCTCGGAGCAGCTGGCCCAGATCCAGCGGAACGTCGGCACCAAGGTCAAGTCCACCCGGCGCACCCGTGGTCCCTCCGACACGAAGGTCCTGGACATCACCGGAAAGCTGGTGGCCGCGGACTCGACCGCCGCGGTCAGCTACCCGGCCCCGGTGATCACCGACATCTACGGCGAGGCCGTGGACGAGAAGATCATGTATCCGGCGGAGTACGGCTCCCCCGACATGGTCACCGACGGCTGGTACTGGTCGGCGACCGTCGACACGTCCCGCCCCGGGACGTACGCCTACACGATGAAGATCCAGCTCC
The DNA here is from genome assembly GCF_053610825.1 of Streptomyces sp. NPDC054863. NCBI lineage: Bacteria > Bacillati > Actinomycetota > Actinomycetes > Kitasatosporales > Streptomycetaceae > Streptomyces > Streptomyces sp. NPDC054863. The sequence continues at coordinate 28,569 of NZ_JBSGZD010000076.1, forward strand.
ACAAGCTGGTCGAGCAGGGCTACGAGATGCTCTGGGAGCCGGTCAACCTGACCTGCGAGTCCTACCTGAGGATCACCTCCGAGCCCAAGCGGAACGCCTTCACCGGCACGGGCCTCGGCTTCCTGCCCGTCTCCTAGCGCGTGCACACCACCTGACAACGGACGGACGAGGAGGAACAGATGACCACCAAGGCGAAGCCGCGGTCCGCACCGCGCGCCATCAACCAACGCCCCATCGCCATCAGCGCGGTCGTGGACGTCGTGGGCGTGCTGGCGTCCCTGAGCACCGACGGCCACGTGTACATGTACGACACCAACCGGACCGGTGGATCGACCGGATTCGGCACCGAGGCACTGCGCACGAAGGTCAAGACGGGCGACACGCTGCTGTGGTCGCCGCTGGCCCTGGAGTGTGAGGCGTACGTCGCCATCGACGGCATCGAGATCGACCCGACGGTGGCCGAGCCGGTGCGCAAGACCTACCCGGGGACGGACGTCTCGTACTGGACGGCGACCGTGAAGGCGGCGCCGACCGAGGCGGTTCCGTACCGCATCAGGTACCGGGTCGGCACCCGGACCGAGCCCGTCACCAGCACCCAGTCGTCTTTCCTGTTCGGCTAGAGGAGGAACGTTGAGCACCACGACGCGCAGCACCAGCCTGCAGGAGCAGGAGAAGCAGAATCCCGGCCAGCTGAACTCCGTACAGCTGAACATCGTCACGATCGTCAACATGGAGCGGGCGATCCGGGAGAAGTCCCTGGAGAACGCCATCTACATGATGGACAACAGCGTGGGCGGTACCGGTCAGGGCACCCGGCACCTGGAGACCGTCTGCAAGCAGGGCCAGGTCATCAACTGGATCATCCGGCCGATCGACATGGAGAAGCGGCTGGACGGCACCTGGCCGCCGATGCCGAAGATCAACAACATCGTCGTCCTGGACACCGAGATCGGTGACGAGGAGGACGTGGCGGAGAAGAAGATCCTGACCGAGCTGAAGATCTACGGCGGCCCGGACAAGATGCGCGACAAGTTCACGCCGGTCTACTACTACTGGGCGGGAACCATCCTGAGCACCGCGAAGCCGGGGATCTACAACTACCGGCTGGTGGTGGAGCTGGAGCAGGACGGCACCAAGGAGAAGCTGTACCTGAACACCTACGACCACCCCTCGCTCCGGGTGCTCGCGGTCTGAGAAGGTCGGCGTAAACGCGACGTGCATCCAGCAGGATGCCGGCGCGACGTGCGC